>CAJXYJ010000011.1 GCA_913063255.1 uncultured Flavobacteriales bacterium
TACTATTTCTTTTTATTACCACCCCTGAAAAATTTATCTCCTTTAGTTTTGGGCTTTTTATATTTCTTTTTGATGGTTCGTTTATAAGAACCTCCTTGATTTTCTTTTTTATTTTTATCCTTTTTTTCGTGAAAACCTTTTCCAAATTCTTCTACTTTTAAAGGGTTATTTCGTTCCCGAATTTTAGGTTTCTCATCGTAGGTTAATTGATTCGTTATTTCAACAGCATCTGGCATTTCTAATAAGGGAATCTTATAGTCCATCAAAGATTCAATAGCTTCTTTTAAAGGCTCTTCCTTTTCGGTATATAATAACAATGAAGTTCCTTCTTGTTCTGCCCTACCCGATCTACCTATACGGTGCATATAGTTTTCTGGATATGGTGGGGTATCAAAATTGATTACATGCGATATGGTATCCAAATCTAAACCACGCGCCATAATATCGGTAGTGATTAAGATTCTTGTTTCTTCAGCATTAAAATTTTCAATAGATCGAATTCTAAAATTTTGAGTTTTGTTGGAATGAATAACAGCCAATTCTGAAGTAAAAGCATCTTCTAACTCTGAAAATAATAAATCTGCACTTTTCTTATTGGAAACAAAAACCAATACTTTTCTATATGTTTCAGTATCCTGAAGTAAATTCTCTAATAAATTTTTCTTGGTATAAAAATTAGGGACTGCATAACTATACTGCTTTATATTATCTAATGGAGTTCCACTTACTGCAACTGAAATGGTCTCAGGAGCTTGAAAATAGTCATGGATTAAAGTATATACATCATCGGTCATTGTAGCCGAAAACATAATGTTTTGACGACGATTGGGAAGCAATTCAAAAATATTATTCAATTGAAAACGGAAACCCAAATCCAGCATTACATCTACTTCATCGATTACTAATTTATTAATCGATTTTAATTGCAATGCTCTGCTTAACACTAAATCGTATAAACGTCCAGGTGTAGCAACAATGATATCGGTACCAAATGCAACTGCTTCTTTTTGGCGATTCATATTTACGCCTCCATATACTCCTAATACACGAACAGACATATACTTGGAGAACTTTTCAATTTCATCAACAACCTGTATTACCAATTCTCTGGTAGGCACCATTATTAATACTCTAGGATGTAAATCTTTAGAAAATTTAAGTCCCTGTAAGATAGGCAACATATAAGCAAAGGTTTTACCCGTACCAGTTTGTGCAATCCCTACCATATCTTTTCCAGATTGAATTACTGAAAAGGATTGGGACTGAATAGGTGTTGGTTTTTCAAAACCTAAGTCATCTATTGCATTACGCAAAGGATTGGAAATATTAAATTCTGAAAAAGATTCCATGTACATTAAATTTTTGCAAAAGTACTACTTTAAATAGCATCTGTTACAATAGTTTAAAGAGAAAAGCGATTTCTTAAAAATGTAAAGAAGATTAATAAATAATTTAATAGTTATTCAAATTTTAATAATCCAAAAAACTAGGATTAAAATAACAAATATAAAACTAGACGCAAAGAATGCAATAGCCCGTTGAACACTTTTAAACTTCTGATTTACTATTTTGCTTTCGACATGAATTTGCTGACTTAGTTGTGTTAATATTTCTTCTTCAGTATCACAAGTCTGCATTAATTTTTTAGAATATTCCTCAACATTTCCAAAACGAGATGCTGCATCTCTAAAAAAGAATACATTCTTATCGTATTTTAATTCCATTTTAGGATGAAAGCATCTAAAACAAAAGAAAATAGATACCAATACTAAAAATATCCAGCAATAAGTAAATATCACCAATAGTACACTATCTTCAAAAATGGGTTTGAAGTTTTCAAGTCGATCAAGAAAAAGACCTAATATCAAACTATGAAATGAAAAAATAATACCAGCCTTTAATTCTGAGGCCCGAATTAGTTTTTCTAAACGCTCCAATTGCTCCCAATAATTATTTGTGTCTTGCTTGAACATTCTATTTCCAGTTTTGTTATTCTATTATAGACTAATATACAATGATTTAAAAACACTTAAACACATTCAATAATATTAAAGTGTTTAAGAGTCCTTTTTATAAACAAAATACATTTTCATAATTCCTCTATGCTTTACTTGGATTTCTCCTCTAAATTCAAAATTAAATGCATCTTTTATTAATTTATAAGTATTCTCTGAAACATTTATTTTTCCGGGTTCAGAATTCGTTTCCATTCTTGAAGCTATATTCACTGTATCTCCCCATATGTCGTATGCAAACTTTTTGGTGCCAACTACTCCAGCTACAATAGGCCCTGTATTGATTCCGATACGAATATCAAAACGGGTTTGATTCATTGGATTATTATTCTTAGCCTCTTTTACAAACTCATTAATTTCAAAAGCAGCCTGTGTCATTTTAAGGGCATGGTCTTTTGTTGGGAAGGGTAAACCTCCTGCACACATATAGGCATCTCCTACTGTTTTAATTTTTTCTAACCCATATTTTTCCATAATCGCATCAAATTTTGAAAAATAGAAGTCAACACTTTCCACCAATTCTTCTGGAGTTAAATTTTCTGCATATTGTGTAAATTCTTTAAAATCTGTAAATAAAACCGTAACAGATTCTATTTTTTTGGCTTTTACTTTTCCAAACTCCTTTAGTTCTTGAGCAGTTTCTTCAGGTAAAATATTTAAGAGTAAACTTTCTGAACGATTCTTTTCATTTTCAATAATCTGTTTGGTCTTTTTAATAAAATGATACCGTCTAAACAAGCCTATAGCTAAAAGTATCACTAAACATAATGCAATAATTATAGCAAAAACTATAATTCGCTGCGTCCTTTTTTGTTCATTAAGAAGATCTACTTCAATTTGTTTTTGTGAAATCTCAAAATCTGCACGAATAGTAGCCATTTGTTGGACAGAGCTAATGTTATTAATACTATCCTTATAGGCAATGTGCATTTTATAATATTTAATATATTCTTTTAAGTTTCCCTTTTGTTCATACAGCTTAGAAAGTTGAAGGTTTGCATCACTTATTTGTTTTTTAAATCTATATTTTTGTGCCAATTCAAGACTTAATTCAGAATACTTAAGAGCTGTATTCCAATCATTATTCTTCCTATAAATTTCAGACATATAAGTTAAATAATCAGAAATTGGATGGTATTCTTCTATCTCTTCTAAAATCTTAATTGCACTATTAATATTGACTAGAGCTAAAGAATCCTTACCCTGTTTTGCATAGACCATACCTACATTACCAAGGTTATATGCTGTACCCATTAAATAATTAATTTTCTTAAAAATTAAACCAGATTCTTCAAAATATACGATTGCAGTATCCAATTTATTTTGATTTAAATATTCATCTCCAGCATTAAACAATGCAGAAGCAAGGTTTATTGAGTCTTTCCCCTTTCTTAAAATTATTATAGCTTTTTGATAATATTGAATGGCGTTATTATGATTCCCCATATTAGAGTAAACATCTGCAATGGTTATGTTTACAATCCCCAAATAGTCACTATTCTTTTCTTCAATTGCAATATTTGCTGCTTTAAAATAGCTTTGCAATGCTTCTGTATAATCCCCTTTCCTTGTTAAAGCATTTCCTTCATTTAGAAATCCATCAAATTTGTAATTAACTGAATCCAATATTTGGGCTATTTCTAAAAGCTCTTCACTATATTTTAGTGCTTTATCTGGATTTGGATGATTGTGAGATAGCTCTTTAAGAATATATAAACGCTCTCCTTCTAAATAACTATTATTTATATAGGTTTGCTCAAGACTATCTATTATTGACTTATCTTGGGCACATACAATGGAATATAGCATAAAAAAAAAGCCTAAAACTAAATAGGCTTTTTTAGTTAAAATTGAAATATTAAAATAAAAGTTCCTCATTATTATTAAAAACAATTATTACTATTTAATTAAATTAAGATCCTACTTTTATTTTTGGATCTATTTGATACATCTGACCTGATCCGTTTACTTTGAATAAAATTTGGTATTTAAATGGTTCATTAGGAGTATTACCATTCACAACTCCTTGAACATTACCATTTCCTTCTAAATCATTTGGACCAAATATTTTTGGCCCTTTCTCCCATTTAATCATAAATATTTCTACGGTATCGTCACCTGGAGAAATGGAAACTCCTTCCCAGATTATAGTTGCTCCATCTGCTACAATTATTGTAAAGTTTTCAGCTGGAGACGCTACATCTATTATTTGAGTATCTGATACAGAAAAATGAGTAATGGATTCTGAAGTTACATTGTCTTTGGTCAAATTAGCAGTATCAACATTAAGGGTAATGGTGTGCTGTGCTTGACCATAAAAGGCATTAGAGAATAATAATACCATGGCAATCAAAATTTGGCTAGTTTTTTTCATTTGTTATAAGTGATTAGTTATAAGGTTAAAAAATAAAAAATCTATTGCAAAGAATAGAAATAAAATGGGGCCAAATGTCAATTAAAAATTTTGTTTCTTTTTTATATTTTACAAATTTAAATACTAATAATTAGCTAAATATAGTAAATCTGTATTAATAAAAGCGTTTTTTTTCGAAATACTCAAAATTAACACTCTATAATTTTATTATTTGATTCTTTTTAGATATTCATATTAATGAGGTATTTATTTATTATTTTTAATAAATTATAATCCATAATAATATAAACTAATATTAATACCTCCCTTTTATTTTGCATCCTAATAACTTACACAATCAGCCTTATAATTTTGATGAATTAACCGAAATTAATTCCGATTTAAAACCCTTCGTATTTGTAAATGAACATGGTACACAAACCATTAATTTTTCATCTTCAGAAGCAGTTCTTCAATTAAATAAATCCTTATTAAAACATCATTATCATGTTAACCATTGGGAAATACCACAACATTACCTCTGTCCTCCTATTCCAGGTAGAGCTGACTATATCCATTACTTAGCTGATTTACTTTCAGAAGATGCTATTACATCTCCTATAAAAGGTTTGGATATAGGTACAGGTGCCAATTGCATCTACCCTATTTTAGCCACCCAAATTTATAATTGGAATATGGTAGGAACAGACATAGATACTAATGCAATTCTATCTGCCAAGGCCAACATTAATTCTTCAGAAAAATTAAAGAAGCATATAGAGATTAGGCATCAAAAAAATAATGCCAATATATTTGAAGGAATATTATTAGAAAATGAATATTTTCATTTTACTATGTGTAACCCTCCTTTTCACAATTCTGAAGAAGAAGCTACCAAGGGAACCTTAAAAAAACTAAGGAATCTTCAGGATGAAAACCAACCCTATCTAACTAAAAAAGAAATCACGTTAAATTTTGGTGGACAAGCAAATGAACTTTGGTGTAATGGTGGGGAAGCATTATTTATTAAAAGAATGATAAAGCAAAGTGTTGCATATAAAAATCAAGTAGGTTGGTTTACTACATTGGTTTCTAAAAAAGAGAATTTAAAGAAAATATATAAGCAATTAGACAAACTAAAAACAACACATAAAACCATTGCCATGTCACAAGGAAATAAGAAAAGTAGATTTGTTGCTTGGAAGTTTTAATTAGATTAATTTTGCTTTCAATTTAAAAAACAGCTCATGAAAAAATATATACTTTCCTTGCTACTTCTTTTATCATTAACTCTTCAAGCTCAAGACTTATCCGCTTTATATGAAAAAGTAAATCCTGCTATTGTTGAAATTTTAACAGAGCAAAAAGAAATAGTAAACTATGGATCTACCACAAAAACTATAACTGCAGGTGGCTTGGGTTCTGGTTTCATGATTTCAAACACCAAAATAATTACAGCAGCACACGTGGTACAAGTAGCAGAAAAAGTAAATGTAGAATTTTATGATGGGGAAGTAATTCCTGCCAATGTAATTTCTTCTTATAACACTGCGGATGTTGCGTTAATAGAGCTCCTATATCCTAGAAAGAATGCTGTTACAGTTACTTTAGGGGATTCTGATAAGGCTAAAGTTGGATCGAAAGTATTTGTAGTCGGTGCTCCTTTTGGTTTGGGACATTCCTTCTCTTCTGGTTATGTAAGTGGCTTTAAAAGAAATATTAAGGATAAAAACCCCTTTACAAAATATGAGTATATTCAAACAGATGCAGCTATAAATACTGGAAACTCTGGAGGTCCAATGTTTAATATGCAGGGAGAAGTAATTGGAATCGTAAGTAATATACTTACAAAATCTGGAGGATTTGAAGGAATTGGTTTTGCTACAACTTCTAATTTAACCAAAAAATTACTCCTTGAAAAAAAGCCTTTTTGGTCTGGTGTGGAAATGATTCCTTTAACTGGTAAAATGGCACATATATTTAATATCCCCCAAGAAACGGGTCTTCTTACTCAAAAAGTAGTTTTATCCTCTCCATTTGGTGTTATTGGTCTTAGAGGTGGTGATATAGAAATGACTATTGCTGGGGCAACAATACTTGTAGGAGGAGATATTATATTAGCATTTAATGGTATTGAGGTAGAAGTAACCGATCAATCCCTACTTTCTATCGCTACCATAATGGAACAAAGAAATGAAGGGGATTCTATCGAGCTTACTGTTTTAAGAGAAGGTAAAATTATTAAATTAGGTAGAAGGTAAAAGAATTAATTATTATTGGATACTATACACATAACCCAATGAAATTATAACGCCACCAATATTGGTTTCACCATATACATCTCTTAATTGTATATAATTAAAGCTATAGGATGCTCTTGCATCTAAGTACACTTCGCTTTTTTCTCCTACTTTTTTAATAACACCCACTCCTACTATGCCTCCAAAATTTACTGTCTTTAAA
Source organism: uncultured Flavobacteriales bacterium (assembly GCA_913063255.1). Lineage (GTDB taxonomy): Bacteria > Bacteroidota > Bacteroidia > Flavobacteriales > Flavobacteriaceae > Marifrigoribacter. Next base: position 6,832 of record CAJXYJ010000011.1, read on the forward strand.
TCATCTTTAATATCCGTTTCTGCATTTAATGATTGTGCGGGTAAATCTATAAAATCTGATAAATCGTCAGAAATTGGTACAAATACTGGATTATTTCCGTCTTCATCAAAATAAAATTGACTCGTACCACTAGTGTGTTGCTTGGCACATAATAAAATGCCTACATAAGGGCCTACTTCTCCATAAAAACGAAAATTATCTCCCCATCCAAATTTTGCTAAAACCGGTACTTCTAAATAATTTAATTTTTGTTCTGCTTCAAAATATGCATAAATTGGATTTTCAGGAGTAATTTCAGGCAAACCTATAAAAGGAAGGAATTGGTTTAATTGATCACTTAACTCGTTCTCACCAAGAGGTTGCATTCCTGTTCGTGTTCCATTCCTTTGCGTAAAATTAAGCTCAGTTTGAATTGAAAACGTATTGGTAAGTATAAATTCAGCAGTAAAACCAAAATCAATTCCGCCATCAGATTCATAATCTTTTGCATATGTATTTTCATTTGAATCATGAAGTTTTGCTAAACTATAGCCAACTTTAGCTCCAATTTTAATAGGAGTAATTGCATCTGTTTTTAAATCTGTGTTGTCGTTTTTTTGCTCTTGGGCAAAGTTTATTTGAAAAATTAATAGGGAAACAAAAAGGACTATTTGAATTGGTTTGATCTTATTCATGTTAAGTTTTATAAAAGTGTTAGTTAACCAAATTTATAAAAAATTATTTTAATATCACTTTTAAAACAGAACGACCAGATTCAGCCTGAATAGACACAAAATAAACTCCTGAGGTAAGTCGTTGACCATTAGCATTGTATCCGTCCCAATTTATAGATTGATTCCCCGAAACAATTTCATTTAAGAGAGTTGCTTGTTTTCTTCCTAGGATATCAAACACTTCCACAGTAACCTTTTCATTTTCTAAAATGGAGAATGAAATGGTAGTTTCCTCACTAAATGGATTAGGATAACTTATTGCTTCTGAAATTGGATTGGTTTCAGTAGAGAACCCCAATATCTCTGAAGGTATGATATGTGTATAATACACATCTTGCCCTCCATTAATAGTATTTGCCCAAGCCAAATGTGCGCCTTCATTATCAGAAACCATATCGAAATAATCCCCCATCTTGTTTTGTTGAGGATATCCAACATGTGGATCGAAAGCGATAGATAAAGCCTCATTAGTAGACCACGTTTCTCCTTGATCTTCAGAAAAAGAATAATAGAGTCTGGAGTCGTCTGAGCCAGTTGGTGCATCTCGAGTATCTAACCAAATTACGTCAATTCTACCATTAGGTGCTACAGACATGGTTCCAAACCACTGAATATTATCTGTTCCTTCATCGGTGTTAATTCGTAATGGTGCTGAAAATGTTTCTCCTCCATCGGTACTTTTTGTAAACATCACATCTGCCAAATCATTATTTGAATTACGCTCTACGGAAGCTAAAACATATACATTTCCATGACCCGCACCTCCAGAAATATCCACATCAACCCATAACTGTCCTATCAAGCCCTGTGGGTTTATTCCACCAAATGCGGATAATTGCCCGTCGAGATCAACTGTTACAACAGAATCGAAAGTTACTGCTATACTTGGGTCTTGAGCAGTAGTTGATTTTATAACGGCTAGATTTGAACCAATAGCTCCACATATATAAAGAGCACCATCTGCGTCTACAGCTATTGTCCCCCAACGAGGAGCTCCATCTACAGGAACACATTCCTCAAAACTATCTCCTCCATCTATAGATCTTGTAAAATCCCAAGCGCAAGTTGAAAAATTAAGATTCCAATTGGAATAAATATTCCCTGCTCCTATCCCATCTGTTCTATCTACTCGCATCCATTGTTTGTCTCCTCCACCAGCAGGTATTGGTGGATTCCATTCTACTCCACCATCATCAATTTTATAAACATCACATTCAAAAGTTCCTTGTAAACTATTATAATAAAAATTACCCTCGGCATCAAAATCTAAAACAGGGTCTGATCTAAATACCCCGGGATTTAATACACCAGGGAAAGTCCAAGTTAATCCTCCATCTGTAGAATATCCATAGCCAGCTTGACGAAAATTATTATTTACGGTATTAAATTGACGCCAACCAATTACCATTCGATCAGGGTTTGTAGGATCTACAGCAATAGATGTTTCATTTCCGGCATCCCCAATTATATCGTTCCCATTTTCATCTATATTTACCTGAACTGTAAAGTACTCACTGTTTATAACCCTATATGCTGGCCCTTTCTCCATTTGGTCTCTTGATATTTGTACATAAGGATCATCTGGTACTTCAAGTGGTAGATTTCTATTTGTTTGTGCAAATATTCCAAGGGGTATTGCTAATATCAAACATATTAAAAATTTGAAGGCATATGTTTTCTTTGGGGAGATAGTAATTTTCTTTTTCATCTTTTTGTATATATTTTTTTACTGTGCGTAAATTACAAAAAAATGAAAATTAAAATGTTAAGGTTTAAATAAATAAACTTTTTGGAGTATATAATGTTAATTCAAATTTTTTCTAAATGTTTTGCCTACAGCCTGAATAGTAATTTTAATACTTTGAGTATCCACACCTTTTATTTGTGCAATTTCGTCATAATTCAATTTACCAAATACAAATAAATCTAAAATATTAGAAGTTTTAAGTGGCAACCAATTGTACACCTTATTAAAGGCCATTCTTTTTTCATTATTGATATCAATTCTGCTATCATGCATGTCTAGCGTATTGATTATGTTTTTTTCAGCATCGGCATATAAGTACATCGGTTTTTTAAAATCTGCTTGGTGGTAAGAAATATCATCCAAATCCTCCTCCATAGATAGATCATCATTAGCATCCATCTCCATATTTTCTTCTAATAGTTTAAGTTCATCATCTAATATCTGATTGGTACTCATGGTTTCTTTATGGAAGGCTTCTTTTATAAAAAGTAAACTTAATCTTTGACTTGTAATTGAAAATAATCTAAGTTTTATTTCTTGTTCGTCGTTTAATTTACCCTCATATTTTTCATATAACTTTACTATTGCATCATCTATAATTCCAGTACTATTATACATATTATGAGGAATTACTCCTCTAGTTTCGGCTGTATATAATCGATGTTTCACGTAGGGATGAATTTGCGCTATAATAGATAATATCTTTCTGCCAAATTCATTGTGTTGTTTGCTACTATTTGAGTTTTCAGTCATCACTATAGTTTTAAATATTACAACTAAAATTAAGGAAGTTTATTGGTACTCAAAATGATAAATATCATCACATTGATAATTATTTATTTCTTTTATTCTTTATTATAATTGGTTCTATTGTACCTTCATAAGTGATATTGTTTCTATAAGTACTATATAAATCTACAAATGCTGAACCATTTTTAAAAACAGTTATTGCTACATCGTATTTTTCAGCTTTATTTTTTGCTGTATAGCTTATAATAATTTTCCTTTTCTTATCATTATATTTTACTTTATAGTCTTCAATTTTATCATCAAATTTCACTCCACCTTCACTGCTAAATCTACTTACTGTAACCACTCCAAAATACTGCAAAGATGCTTTTGTTGAATCGTTTTTAACTTCAATTTGATTAATATTACCCATTATATTTATACGCCTTCCGTTTTGTGTTGTTAACCAAGTGGCATCAAAAACATACATTTTTGAATCTATTAATTTTTTAGTGGATTCAAACTCCTCCTGAGCCAATTTTTCTTTAAGTTGTTTCTTTTCTTCTTTGGTTTGGGCATAAGTAAAATTTGTAAAAATTATTAAGGTCATTAATAATAGGCATGTTTTTTTCATGGTTTTTTATTTTTACTAAAGATATAAAAATGAATGCTTTAATTGAAATAAATTGGACTTTTTAACGCTTTGAATGCATATCTATTTCTTTCCAGATTAAAAAAATATAAAAAGCAGATATCTTAATAATAAACTAGATTGTATTTATTGACATAGCTTTTCGAAAGTGTCTTCTATATCTCCTGGTGTACTCATTATCTTCATAAAAGTTCCCATAGTTAGGTCTGGCCAATGCAAAGCAATTCTGTATTTACCGTGTAGTATTGTTGCATTTTTATCTTGCAAAATAATTTCATAAGGTAATGCAGCTGCATGGGCTTCTCCTATTTTTGGCAAAAAGTAAGGTTCTCCATCTTCTTTGCTTTGCAACCCAACCCCAAATACTGCAACTTTTTCTGAAGTATAAATTAATTGATATACCAGTTTTGTATTCCCTTTATTGGTATTTAAATTGTTTTTGATAATCTGAACTCCTTCTTCAAAGGAATTAAACTCTTTCAATTCGACAGGATCTGTAAAATAAGGCATCATTATTTTATAATGATATTTTTTTAAATCATCAGCATCCACTGTTCCTCCAAATGGAATAAAACTATTGCCCATTACAGAGAAAGCAGTTTTTATGTCATCGCCAAAACTTTGAAGTTCGGTTTTATACTTATCAAAATCATCTTGTAAATAAGCTCTTAAAATATAATTAGGATTTGTATAAGACATGATCACCTTACCATTATCACTTACCAAACCAACTTTATAAATTGCAGCTAAAGCTCCTCTATCTTTAACCTTAATCACCGTGTTTTTTATATCGTTTCTAGTAAAAGCAATAACTTTTAAATTACTATTTCCAGCAGGGCTATAAGAACCAAGTACTTTAAATGAGTTTTTTTCTAATACTTCTATCACATCTTCTGATGTTTTTTGTATTCCTTCATTTGTTTCTCCTATTTTAATATAGGGTGCAATTTCTTGTGCCAATGTATTTAATCCAAAGGCAATAATTACTGTAAAACTAAGCATTAGATTTTTCATATTTTGAAGTTTTATTATTTGCTTCAAAATTACTTTATAGGCCTCATTTTAAGAATGATAAAAATCATAAATAGACCATTATTTCAACAAATGAATTTAAGACTGTAATTTCCATATTCATAACGATAGGCTTTATGTGTTAAATATTATCTAATTTATATTTTTTTTTAGGCTATATTTTAAGAATATCGTATTTTTGCTTAAGATTTCAAATTGATAAAAAACTTATTTAAATATATAAATTATGAGAACTTTAAACAGTAATCAACTTACAGAAAAATTGAGTAGTACAAAAACCTTTGTATGGAACTCAAAAAGGCGTCATAAAAGACTAAGTACAAATTAGAATTGTAACAATTTTAATTAAAAATAAAAAGGCTGAGTTTAAAAACTCAGCCTTTTTTAATTTTATAGAATGAAAAAAGATTCTAAATCACTTTTAAAATAAGTTTACCCATTTTATCACCTGAAAACAATCTTAAAAAAGTTTCATAAAAAGTATTGATTCCTTCATATATATCTTCCTTACTAGATAATTTTCCCTGCATCATCCACATTCCCATTTCTTGAGCTGCTTTATGATAATTCTCAGTATAATCTAGAACAACCATTCCTTGCATAGTAGCTCTATTCACCAATAGTGACAAATAATTACTTGGACCAATAATATCCTTTTTGTTATTGTATTGAGAAATTGCACCACAAATCACTACTCTTGCATTTAGTCTTAATTTAGAAAGCGCTGCATTTAATATATCTCCTCCTACATTGTCAAAATAGACATCGATTCCTTTAGGACATTTATCATTTAGTGCTTCATAAAGGTTTTCCGTTTTATAATCTATTGCAGCATCAAAACCCAATTCATTTATTAAATAATCACATTTGTGCTTTCCACCTGCGATACCAATAACAGTGCATCCTTTTAGTTTCGCAATCTGGCCTACCAAACTCCCTACAGCACCTGCTGCTCCAGAAACCAAGACTATATCCCCTTCCTTTATTTTTCCAACTTCTAATATTCCAAAATAAGCAGTCATACCAGGCATACCCAATGCTCCTAAGTATTTAGGCATAGGAACAATAGAATCGTCTACCTTATAACAATTTTCACCATTGGTAATCTCATATTCTTGAACCCCACCCCAACTCACGATACAATCTCCTACTTTAAATGTTGGGTGATTATTCGATTTTAAAACTTTACCAATTGCACCTGCACGCATTACTTCCCCAATTTCTACTGGAGGTATATATGTTTTTCTATCCATCATCCAGCCTCGCATCGCTGGATCTAAAGAAATATAATGATGTTGTATCAATACCTCTCCTTCTTTAGGCTCTGGAATTGGTTTGGTAACATACTTCCAAGTATCCTCATCTGGAAGGCCTTCAGGTCGTTTATTCAACAATAATTGTTTGTTCATTTTTTTTACTTTTATTTTGATGAAGATACAAAACTACAAAGGAAAAGGATTTAATATTTCTACCCAAAAACATTATATTTACTTTTCCTAAATCTAAAAATACCGATGCGAATTTTCAAAATAACATTAAAATTTATTATTGCAATTATTGTTTTAACAACTTTAGTTGGTGGATTATATTACAACCACTTAAAACCAAATTATGAAGGGGAATTGGATTTAAAATATATCTCTTCAGAAACTACAGTTTATTTTGACGATTTTGGAATCCCTCATATCTATGCAGAAGATGAATTGGAGGCAATGACTGTTTTAGGTTTTGTTCATGCGCAAGACAGATTGTGGCAAATGGAATTATTACGAAGAATTGCACCCGGTCGACTTTCTGAATTATTTGGAGAAAAATTAATTGAAAACGATCAATTATTTATAAGTTTAGGAATCGAAGAGAATTCAGAAGAAACAGTAGCACAACTGGATAAAAATAGCGAGCTATATAAAATTATGGATGCTTATTTAATGGGTGTCAATCAATATATAGACGAAGGGCCAACTCCTATTGAATATACTTTGGTAGGTGTAGAAAAAGAACATTTTACAGTTACGGACATTTATAATACTATTGGTTATATGGCTTTTAGTTTTGCTATGGCACAAAAAACAGATCCGATGCTAAGTGCAATTAAAGAAAAGCTTGGCGATGATTATTTAAAAGAATTAAACATAGATATTAATCCAAATACAACCCTGATTAAAAACTCTAAAGAGGATGTAGAAAGCTTTACGACCATGATGGCTAATGCTAGTGAAATTATGAACAACTCCCCCATTCCCCCATTTATCGGAAGCAATAGCTGGGTAGTTTCTGGGGATAAAACCACTAGTGGCAAAGTGATATTTGCAAATGATCCTCATATTGGTTTTTCGCAACCTTCTGTTTGGTTTGAAGCTCATATCGTGACTCCTAATTATGAAATGTATGGCTATCATTTGGCTGGAGTACCATTTCCTCTACTAGGTCATAATAGAGATTTTGCTTATGGAATAACTATGTTTGAAAATGATGATATTGATTTTTATAAAGAAGAAAATCATCCTACAGATTCCAATAAATACAAAACACCAACTGGTTACGAAGAATTTAAAATTATAACCAAAACCATAAAAGTAAAAGATAGTGAAGATGTGGTTTTTGAACTTAAGAGTACTCGTCACGGTCCGATAGTAAATCAAGTATTTAAGGGTATTTCTAATGCAAGTCCAATTGCGATGTCATGGATTTATACTCAATTGGAAAATAAAGCTACCAATGCCCTCTATTATATTTCTAAAGCAAATTCTATGGAGGAATTTAAACAAGGAACAGCTTTGATTCATGCTCCAGGATTAAATATTATGTATGGCGATGCCAAAGGAAATATTGCTTGGTATGCTTCTGCTAAATTGTATAAACACAAAGAACATGTAAATAGGAAGTTTATTTTGGATGGTGCTTCGGGAGAGGATGACATTATTGAATATTTAGATTTTTCTGAAAACCCGATGGCAGAAAATCCTTCTTGGAGCTATGTATATTCTGCAAACAATCAGCCAGACAGTATTGCTGGAATGCTTTACCCTGGTTATTATGTCCCAGAAGACCGTGCAAAACGTATCGTTCAGCTATTAGAACCCAAAAACAATTGGAATAAAGATGCTATGGGAGCGATGATTAACGATGTGACTTCTTCTGTTTCTCCAAGTATTGTCAAAGAATTTACTTCTATTATGAACTTTAACTCCTTCAGTAAAAATGAGCAAAGAGCTATTGATGTTTTACAGCTTTGGGATGGAACTAATACAGTGGATGCAGTAGCACCAACCATCTACAATATGTGGACTTATCTCTATTTAAAAAATACTTTTAAAGATGAATTGGGAGAGGAATTGTTTCAACAATTTAATACTACGCATTTGGCAAAAAGAACCATTGCTGCTCAAATTTATAATGATGAATCTATTTGGTGGGACGATATTAAAACTTCAGATAAAATCGAATCCAAAAAAGACATTCTTTCTAAATCCCTTATGGAAACCGTAGCTACATTAGAGAAGCAATTGGGTAAGGATATGAGAAATTGGACTTGGGGTAATGTTCACACCCTAGAACATCAGCATCCATTAGGTACTGTTGCATCATTAAGAGAATATTTTAATGTGGGACCATTCCCGATCAAGGGAGCTAGAGAAGTGATAGATAACAGAGGTTATGCATTAAGTGAATCTGGAATTTATCATGTAAAATCAGGACCTTCTACAAGGAGGATTATAGATTTTAGTGATATTGAAAATAGCATAAGTATATTACCCACAGGACAATCCGGGAATCCTTTTAGTAAACATTACCGAGATCAAGCGGAAATGTATAATAACGGTAAGTTTAGAAAAATGAAAATGAATAAAGATGAAATTATTAAGGTTTCTACTAAATTAATTTTTATACCTAAAAACAACTAGAAATACTCATGAAACTTAAAACTAAATTATTAATAAAAGATACAATTCTTGCCACGCTGTTTACGTCCCTCTTAATCCTTTGTGTATCCTTTTTATTTATCAATATCTCTTTTTTTGACCCTATTTCGAAAACATTAAAAGATTTTAGTTTTTTAGATGTTTATTATTCAGAGAATTTCAATGCTACAAATACCGTAAGTCAAGATATTATTATCATAAACATTGAACAAAGAGATCGCTTTGAAATCGCTCAACTATTAGAAACTATAAAAGCCGAAGAACCCAAGGTTATTGCTCTTGATATTATATTTAAGGAACAAAGAGAACAATTTATAGATTCCATGTTGGCAAATGCTTTACAGGGTGACAACATCATTAACTCTTATCTAATTAAAGAAGATAATGTAATTGCCAATCATGATATTTTCAATAATTCTGGAAAGAAAGGGTTTATCAATTTGAATTTTGACGATAAAACCAATGTTATCAGAAAATTTGCAAGCCAAAAAGAGATCAACAATAACAAACATTACTCCTTCGCTTCCCAGGTTGCACAATCGTTTTCAGATTCTAATTGGAAAGAAAACAATTTTGATAAAAAATTATCTCAAGAAAATACTATAAAATTTCACGGTGACTATACTACATTCCTCACTTTTGGTTTTGATGAATTTATGCAAAATAATAACAAAGCCTTACTGAAAGACAAAATAATATTGCTAGGATATTTAGGGACGCCAACAGGCGATATAAATGATGTAGAAGACAAACATTTTACTCCCTTAAATAAAGTAACCGCTGGCAAAAGCAATCCAGATATGTTTGGTATTGTAGTTCATGCCAACATCATTAATATGTTAATTAATAATGATTTTATGTATAGCGTATCTACTATTTGGATTGGCATTATCACCTTTTTATTTACTTTCCTTGGAATTATGTATTTTATTTGGGTAGAAGATAGAATAACTACAGTTCAATTTTTCACTTTAAAAAAAATAGTTTTATTTTTATTTACTGTTATTTTAATGTGGATAAGCTTATGGTTCTTTAAAATGGATATCATTTTAAAAACAGCTCCTATCATTGGGATTACGCTGGCTGCTTGTAGTTTTATTGCTTATTATAAATATGTGTTTAGGTATATTCAAAAAAGAACAAAATGGAAAAATTATTTTCAATAAAAAAAATTGGGTTAATCGTTTCTTTACTAGCATTTTCTATAATGCCTGCTCAAATCAATTATATCGTATTTAAGGTAGAAGGGAAACCAATTTATAAACAAAATGATACTCTTATATCCATTACTAAAGGAAGTGTCATCAACACCAACTCTCAATTGACGATTAAAAATGAAGATTCGGTGTTATTGATTAATGAAACCGGAAATCTCTTAACTATTGATAAAACTGGAGAATATGCTTTTTCAGATTTGAAAAACATCCCTGCAGAAGAGGATGATTCTTCATTTACTAAAAAATACTTTACTTATGTTTGGAAACAATTTACCAATACAAATCAAGCTAGATCTAAGGGCGGTGTAGTTTATAGAGTGGATAATAACACTCTAATGTTTCAACCAACCGATAGTGTTAAGATCTATTTCCCTGAAGTTCGGTTTGTATGGAAAAAAGGAAAAGAGAAAGACCAAATCTATTATTTTATCCTTAAAGATTTAAAAACAAACAACATTACAAAAATTGGAACTACAGACAATAATATTACCCTTTTTGTAGATAATAATGTATTAAAACGAAACAATAGCTATGAGTGGACGGTTTCTGAAACCAAATACCCCAACTTAGATGCCGTATCATTTTATAATTTTGAGTTGATCAATACCGAGGAGTTTAAAAAGCTACAATCTGAAATTAATAATATCACTACCGATTTACAAAAACTAGGTTTTAATTCTGAAGAAATAAAAACAATGCTATGTGATGATTATCATATTTGTTATTAATCTACTCTCTTTTCCATTCCTAACGCTTCATAAACAGCATTTAATGTAGATATTTTATCAACATCACCAACAACTCGAAATTGATAAGCTTTTTCTAGATAATGCAATGCTTCCCTATAAATTGAAAACCGTTCTTCATTAAGCTGATCATATCTTTCAATATCTTCTTTTGAATCACCTATATACTCATTCATTGAATTTACAATCGCATTTTCTTTTTCTAAAACTAAAGCAGCGATATTATAGTAAGCATCGGAATAATCAGGCTTTAATGCTATTGCCTTTTTATAATATTTTTCCGCTTTATAGACGTTATCAACTTCAGCATATATAACTCCTAAATTGAAATACAATACTGGATTATTGGGCCTTAATAAAATAGCCTCTTCCATTTTTTCTCTAAACTTAACTTTATTGTCTAATGCTAAGTACATATTTGCTTCTGACACAATTAAATCATACTCATCTATATCATATTTTCGGGCATCTGCATAAACTTTTAATGCTTTTTTATGTTCCCCTAAGGCTACATAACTCAAGCCCATAACTTTAAATATATCTGCCACTTTTAAATTAGTAGTTTCTCCAGTAAATCCTAAATCCAAAAGTTTTTGAAATTTATTGATTGTAGGAATATAATCTTTAGCCAAATAAGAAGTGCTGGCAGAATAATACAATGATTCTTGATTCGTTGGATTAAACTGATAGGCTATTAAAAAATATTCTGATGCCAATTCATAATTATTTTTTTCATATTCATTATATCCCAAAGTCAGATATTCTTTACTTTTTTCTAGATTATTATCATTGGTTTTTATATCAAATTTTGGATCTATAATTTTAATTTCTGGTAAATCTTTTTTAGCATTTGCTTTTCTCCAACCCTTTTCAATCTCTAGAAGCCGATCTGCTTTTGAAGGATGCGTACTCGTAGCTTTTTCATAACGAAAAGTTTGTATTGCACTTTGGGCTTCTTCTAAGCTTGCACCCATTTTTGCTAAAGAAATACCTGAAAAATAATCGGCTTCTAGTTCAAACCTATGATTAGACCCTTCATTATTTAAGGAGTGTCCATTTAAATGGTGGCCAATCTCATGAGCCAAAATACTAATGGCTGCCCAATCGGAACCTGCTTTGTCATCTATTCTATTAAAAAAGTTATTATCGTATAATATATAGCGTTCTTTTTGTCCAGAGGAAGTAGTTATATTTTTAGCAATGGCATTATTAATATTAGGGCATTCCTGGATGGTGAAATTTCTAAAAAGCCCTATTTGATCTAATATTTTATCCACTGCAATTTCGGCATCTTCATTGGCAGAAAAACCTAAAGTTGCACAAGCATTGTTTACTTCCTCAACTGTTTGGAAGTTTTGAGCTGTAATAGTTTGAACTAAAAACAGCAATCCAAATATTAGAAATCTAGAAATCATTGACTTAATTTATAATTGATTTAATAGTAATTCAGCTTGTTTATCTCCTTGATCCATCGCTTTTTTAAGCCATTTTTTTCGTTCCTTTAATTCTTGTTTCATTAAATACACATAACCCATTGCTACTTGAGCATCCACATAACCTCCTTCGGCAGAGCGTAATAAAGAAGTTTCCATACCTTCTTTATCGCCTTTATTCATTCTTTGAAGTGCATTTATATATTCTAATTCGGGACCAGTTAAATCAACCGATTTATTTAAAGACTTAATACTTTTTAATATCGCTGGGTCGACCATGTTCCATAGTAAAGACCTTGTCGACTTTAAATAATAACGCAGGGCTTTTTCTTTGTTTCTTTCGACTCCATAATCTCCTTTTTCATAAATATCACCTAGTTTTTTTAAGGAAGCATGATCCCCTTGTTCTGCAGCTTTATTGTACCAAAATAAAGCTTGTTCATAATTTTTTTCTATTGCACTTTTACAGAAATAATAAGTATTATCATACAATTGAGCTAGTATCGTCTGTGAAGCAACAAAACCATATTCGGCAGATTTTTTAAATTTCTCCAACCCTTCAGAACATTTATTTTTTATTGTTAATGCATTTCCTTCTGAAAAATATTTTGAGCCATCCATGATATTATTTGTCTCTTCATCTTGATTAAATATCTCTTTATTTTCCAAAGAAAATTCTGCTGGATCTATTATTGGATTTACCAATATATCCTCATAAGCTATAATCGTTTCCGTAATATATTTTTTACCAGAAATTTCCATTTCGGTTTTCATTATTTGTTTGAACGAAAACATGATTCCATTTACATCCCTATAATCAGAATAAATGGTATTCATTAAATACGTGGTAGTCCCATCTTTTAAATATTCATTATTATCTGTATAATCAACCTTTGATATGGAAGTAGTTTCTGTTAAATATAATAATCCAGAATCCACATCATAATAATTAATATTGGTTACAGTAGTCTCAATTTTAGAGACACCTTTTATATCTGTCTCTGAAGTTGTTGCCGGCAACTTAATAATATAATACCTTTTTCCATTGATGCGTTTAACACCTTGAAAGTCTAAATTTTTATTATTAACTAAATATAAATATTCGGGAACATAACTTCCGCCTTTAAATGCATTTGCCATTGCTTTACTTTCAGACATAGCCCATTTTCCACTTGACTTTTGAATGTAAAGTTTAGCATCTAAAAACATAGACTTGGAAGAATAACCTGTCGACATTTCTGTAGAAGATATAAACTTTGATGGAGTTAAATATTTCATCTTTGAAGTTATTGTACTTACCGTTTTCGTGTCATTAGCATAAGATGTAGAGGTCATTTCTGAATTTCGAATCATTGTTTTTACACCTATAATTGCATCTTGACCGCCAATGGCATCAATATAATTACCCAGTACTTGTTGTGCTGTTATTTCGCCAATAACTTCATCTTCATTTATGTTTTCGACAATTACTTTTTTTACGTCCTCTGTAATTTTTTTAACAGCGATTATTTTACCTCCCCCACGACTCCAACCTGTAGCGATCACATTTAAACGATCTGCTTTTGCGGGATGGGTTCGGGTTGCTTTTTCATATTTTAAGGTATTTATGGCGCTTTGTGCATCGTCAAGGCTTGCCCCCATTCTTGCCAATACAAAACCAGAAAATTCATCGGCTTCTAACTCCCATTTATGATTGCTCCCTTCATCGTTTAATGCGTGACCATTAAGGTGATGTCCAATTTCATGAGCTAATACACTTATGGCTGCCCAATCGTTGGAAGCCTTATCGTCGATTCGCTTAAAAAACTCACTATCATATAATATAAAACGTTCTTTTTTACCAGAACCAATGTCTATATTCTTTGCCACAGCATTATTAATGTTTGGACATTCTTGAATGGTGAAATTTTTAAATAGACCTATTTGATCTAAAATTTTATCTACCGCAATTTCTGCATCTTCATCGCCTGCAAAACCCAATTGAGAACAGGCATTATTAAGATCCTCCACCGTTTGAAAGTTTTGGGATACTGTAATTTGCACTAAAAATAAAAGTGTTATTAGTACTATTAGTTTTCTATAATTCATCATAATTTATTTAATGCTGTGTCCTTTATACTTATAAGAAATACGTATTGTTTATTACCAGTCTTTTTTTAAATCTGTTAGTGTTTTTTGAGCAGATTCATTGCCTTGTTGTGCCGCTTTTCTGTACCAAACCAATCCTACTTTTTTATCTTTTTTCACTCCTAATCCCTTATAATACAGATAACCTATATTATATTGACCTATCGCTAGGTTTTTATTTGCCGCTTTCAGATACCATTGAAAAGCTTCATTATAATTTATAGCTACATCCTGTCCCCAAAAATATATTTCACCAACCATATTTTGCGCACTTGCATTCTCTTGATTTGCAGATTTTCTAAACCAATTTAGTGCTTCACTATAATTCTTGGTAACACCATTTCCAACATAATATAACCTACCTAAACTAAATTGAGCATTTACTTGACCTTTATCTGCAGCATTCTGATACCGATATCTTGCTTCTTCGTAACTCTGAGTTATACCTTGACCATAATAATATTTATTTCCCAAATTATTTTGTGCTCCCTCAGAACCGTTTTCTGCTGCTTTACGATACCAATACACCGCTTGAGTATAATCTTGTTCCAAACCATTCCCTTTATCATACATTATTCCCAAACTAAATTGAGCTGAGCCATGACCATTTTCTGCTGCTTTACGATACCATTGTTCTGCTTTAACATAATCTTGTGCAAAACCTTGCCCTTTATAATACATTAAGCCCAAATTAAATTGAGCATGTGAAAAATTTTGATTAGCTGCATTTTGAAACCATGCTTCAGCTTTATTCATATCTTGATCTACATTGCGCCCATTTTTAAACCATAACCCTAAATTGTTCTGTGCCACAAGATCGCCCTGTGATGCTGCCTGTTTGTACCAGTTTATGGCAACCTCATCATCTTTTTCTACACCTCCATATCCTTGACCATACATATAGCCTAGTGTATAGGCATGAAAAGGAGTATTGTTATTTTTAAATTGATCCTTAAACCAATTTACCTGGAAATTTTTCTGAAATAACCGTGTAGCATCTTCTTTATTTTTCTCAACACCGATACCATTAGATAAATATTTCCCCAATTGGTAGGTAGCAGGAATCGAGCCCAGCTCATATCCTGTTTTTGCTAAGGAATAGGCTTTTTTAGCATCTATTGTTGCTCCAAAACCCAAATAATACATATTCGATAAATAATAATAGGCATCCACATTTCCTAGATCTTTTGCTTTTTCAAAATAGGTCTTGGCTTCGGTAAATTTATAGTCTTGAAAAGCAAGTTCCCCTTTTCGGTACAATTCCTCCGCTTTTTCTTTTTTTTCTTCTTCTGTGTTTTGGGTAATTGTTTTCCCTTTCCCTTTGTTCCATCCCCTTTCAATTTCGTTTAATCGATCTGCCTTAGCAGGGTGAGTTCGTGTAGCTTTCTCATATCTTAGGGACTGTATAGCACTTTGCGCCTCTTCTAAGCTAGCTCCCATTTTCGCCAAAGAAATGCCCGAAAAATAATCGGCTTCCAATTCCCATGGATGATTGCTTCCTTCATTATTTAAGGCATGGCCATTTAAATGATGGCCAATTTCATGTGCCAGTATACTAATAGCCGCCCAATCGCTATTTGCCTTCTCGTCCATGTTTTTAAAAAATGAAGCATCATATAAAATATACCGTTCTTTATGTCCCGGAGAAATCTCAATATTTTTAGCTATCGCATTATTAATATTAGGACATTCCTGAATCGTAAAATTTCTGTATAGCCCTATTTGATCTAAAATTCTGTCAACCGCTATTTCTGCATCTTCATCTCCTGCAAAACCCAATTGGGAGCAGGCATTGTTTACCTCTTCTACGGTTTGGTAGTTTTGTGAGTTTATTACTTGTACTATCAGGAATACAAAGAGTATGGTTAGTCTTGTTTTCATAATTGTTTACCAGGTTTCTCCTAATTCTGTTAATTTTTCTTGAGCAGATTTATTTCCTAGTTTAGCTGCTTTTTTATACCATAAAATTGCTTCACCTTTATCTTCATCAACTCCAATAGCATTATAGTACATTTTTCCAATCATCCATTGAGAATAGGAATGCCCTTGTTCTGAAGCCTTTTTATACCAAAACAATGCGTTTTCATAATCTTTTTCATCTGGTTTGTCATCATCATATAGACCAGTACCGGCAAATAAATTTCCCATATAGGATCTGTTGTAATAATAGGTTGCCAAATCATATTGTGCCTCAGCATAACCATTTTCAGATGCTATAGTATACCATTCTACGGCTTTTTTCTTATCCATTTCGATTCCATATTTTGAATCACCACTTTCATATAAGTAAGCTAATGCTTTTTGGCCTGCTGGATCACCAAGCAATGCTCCTGTTTTTTTCCATTTGACAGAATTTTGTTTGTTTTTTTCTAGTCCCCCATTACCTGAAATATACATATACCCAATCTCTGTTGCATATATTGGGGATTTGTATTTTTCAAATTGCTCTATAAACCACTTTGCAATAAAGTTCTTTTTATGCAAACGCTCACTTTGTTTTTTTGCCATTTCATCACTTTCTCCACCATAAAACTTTAAAAAATTACCTAATTGGTAGGTAGCTGGTATTGAGCCCAATTCATAACCTGTATTGGCCAGATTCAATGCTTTTTCACGATTAATAGGTACACCAAATCCAGAATCATAACAATTTGATAAATAATAATAAGCATCAATACTTCCCAAGTCTTTTGCCTGATTAAAAAAACCAATAGCTTCGATATATTTATATTCTTGATAAGCTATTTCTCCTTTTCTATATAAGCTAAATGCCTTTTCTTTATTCTCTTCTTCGTTAGTTTTAGTAGTGGTTATCCCTTTTGCTTTGTTCCATCCTCTTTTAATTTCTTTTAATCGATCTACTTTAGCGGGATGTGTACGTGTAGCCTTTTCATATTGTAATGTGTTAATAGCACTTTGCGCTTCCTTTAGAGTAGCTCCCATTTTTGCTAAAGAAATACCTGAAAAATAATCGGCTTCTAATTCAAATTTATGGTTACTGCCTTCATTATTGAGGGCATGCCCATTAAGATGATGCCCTATTTCATGAGCTAAAATACTTATCGCTGCCCAGTCACTTTCAGCCTTATTATCTATTTTATTAAAAAAGTTATTATCATATAAAATATATCGTTCTTTAACTCCAGCATCAGATTCAATAATTTTTGCGATAGCATTATTGATATCAGGACATTCTTGAATCGTAAAATTTCTAAATAAGCCTATTTGTTCTAATATTTTATCTACCGCTATTTCGGCATCCTCATCGCCTGAAAACCTTAATTGGGAGCAAGCATTATTAACTTCTTCTACCGTTTGGTAGTTTTGGGCATTACAAACCAATGTAAATGCAACTAGAAAAATGGATAGCAATTTTATTTTCATAAAATAATCTGTTAGTTCAAATTTGTTTTCTTTCACACTAGGAACTCATAAAAGTTACCAGGTTTCATTTAGTCTTCTTAATGCAGTTTGTGAAAGCTCATAGCCTTGTCTAGCTGCTTTGCGATACCAAGACACCGCTAATTGATAATCTATTGCCACTCCATATCCATTTTCGTACATGTATGCTAAATAATTTTGAGATGCATCAAATCCTTGCTCTGCTGCTCTTTGGAACCACTTTACGGCCAATTGATCGTTTTCGGCAACTCCTTCCCCTATATCATATGCCACGGCTATTTGATGTTGAGCTGACATATATCCTTTTTCAGCAGCTTTGAGATACCAAGAAAAGGACTTTACTAAATCTTGAGAAACACCATAACCTTCTTTATACATATAGCCTAAATAATTTTGAGATGCCTGATAACCTTGCTCCGCAGACTTATTAAACCAATACACCGCTTTTTCATCATTTCTAGTCACACCTTCCGCTTTTTGGTACATTACTCCTAAGGAGTGCTGTGCATTAGAATATCCCTGATCGGCAGCCTTTCTGTACCAAAATATAGCCATAATATAATCTTTGGCGATTCCATATCCATTTCTATACATATACGCTAAATAATTTTGCGATGCATCGTTTCCTAGTTCCGCTGCCTTAATAAACCAAGAAAACGCAACTTCATCATCTTCTGCTACACCTAAAGCATTCTCATACATATATCCTATCGAATGTTGTGCCTTAGCATAACCTTTATCTGCAGCAAGACGATACCAGTACATGGCGTCAATAAAGTTATTATCATTATATAAATTGTGACCCTTTAAGTGATATTCTTTGAGTTTATAAACGTCGATAACCTCATCTTCATTGACAACATCACTATTCTTGCTACCTACCTGCCAGCCCTTTTTAACTTCAATTAATCGATCTACTTTTGCTGGATGGGTACTTGTAGCTTTTTCATATCGTAACGATTGTATCGCACTTTGGGCCTGCATTAATGTTGCACCTAATTTGCCCATAGCCCATCCGCTCCAATAATCGGCCTCTAATTCCCACGTTGGATTGCTTCCCTTATTATTGATCGAATGGTCGAAAATATGGTGGCCTATTTCATGAGCTAATACAGCCTTTGCCGCCCAATCGGTATTCGCTTGATTACTAATTCGCTTCATAAATTCAAGATCATAAAGGATGTATTTTTGAGTATCTCCTTTTTCATCTGTAATATTTATTGCGGCTGCATTATTAATATCGGAACAATTTCGTAATTCAAAAATTCGCTTTAAAATCCCCACTTGCTCTAAAATAGACTCTACAGCAAGTTCTGCATCTTCATTGGCACTAAAACCTAATTGAGCGCATACATCGTTAACATCTTCTACCGTTTGGTAGTTTTGGGCTGTTAACTGTAAAGAAAAAAATAGAATAATTAATAATTGGTTAATATTTTTCATTTTTATATTAATTAATCGGTTAACCTAAATGAAATTGGTAAAACATAACGAACATTAATAGGAATTCCTCTTTGTGTGCCAGGGCTCATTTTTGGAAGCAATTTTAAAACTCTAATGGTTTCTTTCTCCAGCAAAGGGTGTGGGGCTCTAACCCCAATAATTTCAATGTCCCCTGTTTTTGTAATTATAAATTGTGCAATTATTTTTAATGGTTTCCATTCCGTGCAGCTATCTATATATTTATTAGTAGTTTCATCGAAGACTACTTCCGATTTCAAACAAACTGGAGGAATTCCTATATCTGAAGCTATTCCTCCGTTAAAATTTTTACCAACATGATTTCTAATGGCATAGTTTAAACATTTTTTCTTTTCCACATTATTGCCAGTACATCCAGGAAACGTAGGTGCATTCTCAATAATAGCAAAGGGAACATCATTATCTTCATCAATACTGTTTTCTTTAGTTTTAATATCTTCCTTAGCTTTATCCCATCCTCTTTTAATTGCAAGCAATCGATCAGCTTTAGCAGGATGGGTTCGAGTAGCCTTCTCATATTTTAAGGTTTGAATCGCACTTTGTGCTTCTTCCAGGGTTGCCCCCATTTTTGCTAAATAAAAACCACTGGAATAATCTGCTTCCAATTCAAAACGGTGGTTGCTTCCTTCATTATTTAAGGAATGTCCGTTAAGGTGATGTCCAATCTCATGGGCTAATACACTTGTAGCTGCCCAATTATTATCCGCTTTATCATTTATACTATTAAAAAAGGCATTATCATATAATATATATCTAAAGGAGTAACCTTTATCGTTTTTTATATTCTTTGCGACAGCATTATTAATATTAGGACATTCTTGAAGCGTGAAATTTCTAAAAAGCCCTATTTTGTCTAATATATTGTCTACAGCCAATTCGGCTTCCTCATTACTCGAAAACCCCAATGTGGAACAGGCATTGTTAATATCCTCTACGGTTTGGTAGTTTTGGGCGTTTATTGAGCTAACAATACTAATTATTGATAGTAACAATACTATTCTTATTTTCATAAGCTATTTGGCAATTAAAAATTTATTTAAATTAGACTGTACGCTTACCGTTTTTTGACCTTCTAAATCTATGATGCCCAACTCTTGTGAACTCTTTGAATAAAGTAATAAAAATTGTTCATCGGTATCTTTTAATAGGTACTGTATATTAGGGTGATAATTTATAGATTCCTCCTTCTCCCAATTATAGTGAGCATCATTAATAAGCATATTTAAAAAAGAGATTTTTTCTTTATCAGATAAGGTTTTTACAAAAACACTTTTTTTAGAATATTCATTTTCAGTTCCTTCAATTAAATACGACTGAATATTATATACGTCCACACTCACCAAATCTTCAATAATTGCGATTTGTTTTTCAGATAGAAGATCTACAAACCTCGGGTTATTATCAATTAATTGTGAAGTGGTTTGTGTACGGACACAGGTAGATTTACAACCCATTAGCATAACTAAAAGTAGTAAGTGTACAATTTTTAAATGGCTCATGGCTATTTTCGCTTAATGTCTAAGACCATCATTGCCATGGTACCTTTCTTGTATTTTGCTTCAAAGGCCATATTTGACTCATCTAGAGTTACTTTATTTTTATCGATCAATTTATCTTTAAATATCACATAAAGTTTGTCTAACAATTCCCCTTCTAAATCGTCTAGTTGATCTTTGGTTTCGTTGATGTCAATCTTTTCTTCAGAAAAAATGACTACCGTATAATCTGAAGCAACTGGAGAACTTAATCTGAACCAATATTTTTCACCTGGGATAATTACTTCGGTATCCTCATAACTTATATAAGGACTAATATCTTCCTTATGAGGAAATAAGACCCCATTTCTACCATCGCTATCGGCACCCAATACATAAATATAAGCTGGTTTATTTACCTTAGCATAGATTCTATATTTTGTATTTTCTTCATGTATTGCTGTAGTTACATAATCTCCTATACTTTGTACAGCTTCATCTACTACCACATCTTGCCAGCCTAAAACGGTACCTCCATAATCTCCTTTTCCTTTTTCAATTTCCATTTTAGAACCATCGTATAACTTCATGTTAAGTTCCCCTGCTAAAATACTTTCTGGTTGTTCTACTCTTTTTGCAGGAATCATCTCGAAAGCATATTTGGTATAGTTTACAAAATCATTATAACGTACCCAAATAAAGCCATTGTTTCCCCAATTTTCTCCCCAGCTATTTACAATCTCGAAAGCTCCACCATATTTCTCATCATCATATCCTACCACACACATAGCATGACCACCTTGCGATCCTAAATTATCGGGCTCAAATACATTTTCAGCATAATAAAAAGAGTTTTCTACTACAAAGCCAATAATTACAGGATTGCCATTAATCAATGATCTTTTCACAGATTCTATTTTTAAATCTTCATCTTCATCTCCAGAAAACAACCTACTGTAATCTTTAATTTTATGGTCTTCGGCTTTTACCCAAATATCTGAAGGGATATAGCTATCACACATCACATTATAGTCTTTAAAAAACGGAACTCCTTTATCCACCATCATTTCAAGTGCTCTATTGATATAAGCACCTCCTTGACAATCGTAATCATCATCAACATTCGCATTTAAATAAGTGAAAACTGGTGAAAAGGTATTTGAATTTATTTCCTCTTTAGAGCCAATATTGTTTATTCTAGCATTTAAAATAGTTAGTCCATAATAAGCTGAAGACCACCCTACACAGGTCCCATAACTCCCTTGATTATTTATATCTGGGACAAATTGCTTTAAGGAAGCACTAGGCTCCTCTGCTACCACACTCTGAAAGGATACATTTCTCGCTTTTAATGGAGTTGCGGAATAGGCATTATCATCAAAAAGCAATCCTGTTTTGGGTTGGTTTTGTGAAAATAGTGTCGTTGAAAAAAAAGTGATTAGAATAAGGAAAAAGAAATTTTTAAAATTCATAATGTTTTTGGTTAATAATTAATTGATATATGCGAAATATACTACATTTTTTAAAAAATATTTGACACGAATCGTTTAAATATCACCCCTTTAAATTCATTCATATTGTAAACAATATTTTTATAAAATGTAAGTGTTTACTTTTAATGATTGCTTTTAACACACATTTATTTAGCTCCTACCTCACTGTTTTTATGTCGTTTAATGTTAAACTGTGTTAAAATAGTACTTTGTTTTGCATAGTACTGTAACATTTCTGTTTTTCATACGTCTATATAGTAGAATCAAATTAATTTAAATAAAAAATAAGATGAGAACATTAAACAACAATCAGATTACGCAAAAATTAAGTGCAACAAAAGCTTTTACATGGAATTCTAAAAGACGTTTCAAATAAAAAATATTAAATCAATCCATTAAATAAATTAATCATGAGAACATTAAACACCAATCAATTATCAAAAAAAATGAGTACTTCAAAAGCCTATGTTTGGAACTCAAAAAGAAGATACAGAAAGTAAGTATCAGAAAAATATTAATTAAAAAAACAACCCATCATGAAAACATTAGATCGCATTCAACAAAAGTTACTAGGACTGACAAAGAAACAACTACAATTAGTCAATCATCCTCGAAGATTTCACTATACAGATGAATATATGTTTACAAGAAATAAGTTCATTGCCTACTAGAATGAATGAGTTAATGAGTTAATGAGTTAATGAAAAATGAATAATTAATATTTTCATTATTTTTAAAAGTATTATTTTTTCTCCTTTTTTGGCATAGGACCTCGTAAATGTATTACCAATCCGTTTAAAAAATTACGAAGAATCTGATCTCCACATTCTACATATTTTGGATGTTTTTCATTTCTACATAAAGATCCTATTTCACTCTTTGTAGTTTTAAAATCTACAAGTGCTAGAATATTTACAATTTCATCATCACGTAGCTTTAAGGCTACTCTTAATTTCTTTAATATGTCGTTATTAGATAGTGCCATGTAATGGTTGTTATTGTGAGATTCCTCGTGCTCCTATTGTCGCACTGTCGGAATGACAATTAAATTTATAAAATAGTTTCTTTAAATTTAATCCCTAAGGTTTTTTGAATTTCATGCACTCTTTGCAATTCACTAGGAAGAATTAATGCCACAGAAACTCCTGTTTTTCCTGCTCTAGCAGTTCTACCACTTCGGTGTGTATAATATTCTACGTTTTCTGGAAGCTGATGATGAATTACAAAAGCCAAATTTGTAACATCTATCCCTCTAGCCGAAACATCTGTTGAAACCAAATATTGCAAAGTTCCTTTTTTAAACATTCGCATTACTTTATCACGTTCTCTTTGCATCATATCCCCTTCTAAAGCATCTACAGAAAAGCCTTCTTCTTTCAATTCTTTTACTAATTTTTGAGCTCCCAATTTGGTTCTACAAAAAACAATTCCTCTTCCCTCTCCAAATCCATCTAACATATTTATTAGTACATCTACCTTCTTCTCTATAGAAGTGATTATATATTCATGTGAAATATTTGCATTTACCAATGAATCTTTATTAACAATCACTTTAGCGGCATCAGGACTCATATACTTTGTTATTATACGCTGAATTTCTTCAGGCATAGTAGCAGAAAACAACCAAGTTTTTCTTGATCCACTGGAATAGTTTAAAATAGCATCTAATTCTTTTTTAAATCCCATACTCAGCATTTCATCCGCTTCATCTAAAACTATCGTATTTACACTACGTAAATTGATCGACCCTTTTTCAGTTAAGTCGATTAGTCTTCCTGGAGTAGCAACAATAATATGTGTGGGTCTTTGTAACCTATTGATTTGGATTTCAATTTTTTCACCTCCATAAATTGCTTCCACAAATATCTTTTCTGAAGCAAACTTTGTGAATTTAAATAGCTGCTTTTTTATTTGTTGAACCAGTTCTCTAGTTGGTGATAATATTAATGCTTGTACTACAGCGGAAGAAGTATCTATAGTATTTAATACTGGAAGTCCGTAAGCAGCAGTTTTACCAGTTCCTGTTTGTGCAAGACCAATAAAATCGGTCTTTGACTTTAACAATACCGGTATAGTTTTTTCTTGTATTTCGGTAGGAGTTTTTATATTCAGCTCTTTAAGTGCTTTTATATAATTCCCATGAACTCCTAAATCTTTAAATGTTGCCATATTATTTTTGAAAGTGCAAAGATAGGGATAGCAGATAAGCAAATTGCTTAAAGTTTATATTTTCTAAATTAAAATGAAATCAATTTATTCTGATAGCTAATAAAGATATATTATATCAAAATAATTACAAATTACTCTTTAATAATAGTAACGGTAGCCTTTCTACCCGTGGTAAGATTCCATTGATTTGAAGATAAAACATTCCCATCCTCATCATAGATTATAAGCTCTGCAGTATTTGGACCAGACGACCCTTGGTTTAAAGCTTGAAATTCTACTTTATTAAAACCACTTTGCAATGGAAAAGTAAATCCATTAAAGGCACCAGATAGGTAAACACTGGTCTTTACAATATCACCATTGACAAAAATACGAACTCGATCTCCGTCCACATATTCGTGATCCCTATACATAATAGTTACACTACCCGACTTTGTATTAAGTTGTCCTAGATACTGATCTGTACCATATTCCTCAGAGATAGCCTTATCTTTTGTAAAGTATTTTGGAGCCTTATTCGTTTTAACATCAATAAAATTTTCTTCGAATGTTAAATCTAATAACTCTGTTTGTTTTTTACCCAAATCAGAATAATCATCAGCTTTAAATAAATTATCAGGAGTTGTTAAACTAGGTGCTATAATGGCAGGTAATTCATATCCTTCTGGCACTTCATAATCGTCTTCCACGATATTAAATTGTATTGAGTTATCCGTATCTTCAATTTGAGCTAATAAAGAGTTATAGCTAAAAAGAATCAATATAATTATAAATAATACTTTAGGTGACATTTTTATTTTTTCGAATTTATTCAAACAAGAATTACGCCAAAAATAATGCTTTCACTATTATAAAAACTTAAATTTTTTATAAATTAGATAACATCCTATTGTATATAAGTACAATCTATTTAATTATAAATAACATCAATTTCATTTATACAAAGTCGATAGTTAGGTGTTGTATATTTACATTATTAAATTAAAACATCATGAAAAACACAATTGGAATAGACAAAGAAAAAGCATTAAACCTAAGCCTAAGATTAAATGGTTTATTAGCAGATTATCAATTATTCTATCAAAACCTAAGAGGATTACACTGGAATATTAAAGGCAGAGAGTTTTTTGAATTACATTTAAAGTTTGAAGAATACTATGACAATGCTGTAATAAAAGTGGATGAAATTGCCGAACGTATATTAACCTTAGAAGGTGAGCCATTACACACATTTACAGATTATTTAAACATTTCTGAAATTAAAGAGGAAAAAGGAGTTACTAATGGAATTGAAGGGGTAAATATCATTATCGATAACTTTTCCATTCTAATATTAAAAGAGCGTGAGATTCTTAGTTTAGCTGCCGAAGCAGATGATGAAGGAACGGTAAGCTTAATGAGTGATTATATTTCTGAAACTGAAAAAACCCTTTGGATGCTTAATTCATATATTAAGTAAAAAATTATTTTTTTGAATTGTCCTCACTAATGATTAACTTTGAGAAGCTTTATTAATCCCCTACAATGAAAGTTGAAGACTCAAAATATATTGTATTAGAGCATGAAGAAATAAGGTTGCCTTTTGGAATTTTTTATTTTTTTGATCGGATTGTTATTTCAGAATTAAATGAAGGAACTCATTTTGATTGGAAAAAAGTAAAAATTGTTTCAGATTTAATGGTTAACCATTATGGAAAGGGAAATAATCTTATTTATATATCAAATCGGGTAAATTCCTACTCTATCGAACCCCAATCTTGGACAAAATTTGATAAAAAATATCATTTATTTACCTCTACTGGAATCGTTGCTTACGAGGACAGTGGTGGCATTAGTGTTGTGTTGGAAAGATTATTTGCAAAGGAGAGTATTAATAGGTTTAGATCCTTAAAAGAAGCTTTAGATTGGGCTTTAAAACTTACTAAAGAATAACAAATCATTTTCACTCATTCCTAACAAAATGATTAGAAAATATATTTTCGGAATATTTTTCACATTAGTCACTTTTTCTTTATTAGCTCAAGATTCATTAGTGGATATTTCTAAACTATCTTCAAAATTTACTTTAGATATTAGGTATGCAACTCCAAATAATATATTTGAAGAGACTTTATATGATTGTGCCAAATGTTATCTTAGATCACTAGTTGCAAATAATCTCATTGCAGCTAATGATTATTTTATTAAAAAAGGATATCAAATTGTAATTTACGATTGTTACCGCCCATTAGATGTTCAGAGAAAAATGTGGGAAAAGGTTCCCAGAGCAACCTATGTGGCTGACCCTGAAAATGGTGGTTCCATACATAACAAAGGAGCTGCAATAGATCTTTCCATAGAAAGACTAGATGGCAGTTTTGTGAATATGGGTACTGATTTCGATTTTTTTGGTAAGAAAGCACATATAGATTATCACAATTTATCTGAAGAAATAAAAAGTAACAGAAACCTATTATTTGAAGGAATGCGAAAATTTGGATTCCATACCATAAGAACAGAATGGTGGCACTTTTATTATAAAAAAAATAGCAGCTACACTACCTTAAACCAAGCATTCTCATGTGAAGATTGAAAATTGGTAATTGATTTTAAAAAAAAATATCATTGCGAAAATTAGGTTGAGGAATGTATATTTGCAAAAAAAAATATGAATAATTCATTAAAAGCCTTTCGTATTATCAGTATTTTAGAAGGCTTATCTTTTTTAATTTTATTAGGCATTGCAATGCCTCTTAAATATATGTATAACATCCCAGAAGCAGTTCAGGCAGTAGGTATGGCACACGGTATTCTTTTTATTCTTTATCTATTTGGGGCATTTTATATGAAACAAAAATTAAATTGGTCATTTCAAACATTATTAATTGTAGTTTTATGTTCTGTTTTACCCTTTGGTCCTTTTTATGCAGATAGAAAATATTTAAAATGCTAAATAATAAACTACAAGAATATAGTCATTGGTTTCAGGAATATTTCATTTCGCTTGGAATGAATTCTGAATTGGCAATTGTTTTGAATATTTTAATTGTTGGAATCTTATTTTTTGCTTTAATCTTTGTTCTTGACTTATTTATTAAAAAACTAATTATAAAGCTATTTAAAGCTTTTAGTAATAAGACTAAATCTACTTTTGATGACTACCTTATATTAAGTAACTTTCCAAGTCATATCGCCCATGCAGTTCCGTTATTTATTTCATGGCATTTTATCCCAATATTATTTAATGAACTTCCTTTAATTTCTACATTAATATTAAAGTTAATTGATGTTTACATTATTTTACTATGTGTACATATTTTTAGGAGTATTTTAAAATCCATAAGATCTTATATACAAGAATTTGATAAGTATAAAGACAAACCTTTAGACAGTTATCGTCAAGTTTTAATGATGTTTGCTTGGGGGGTTGCAATCTTTTTTATAGTAAATACACTTACGGGCTATTCAACGATTAGTGTTGCTTCTATGAGTGCTGCTTCAGCAGTAATTTTACTAATTTTTAAAGATACAATACTTGGTTTTGTTGCCAGTATTCAAGTAACTATAAACGATATGGTGAGAATTGGAGATTGGATAACCTTTAGTAAATATGGGGCAGATGGTAACGTAATTGAAATCAATCTTGCTACGGTACGCGTTCAAAATTTCGACAAAACTTTTACTACAATTCCAACCTACAGTTTAACCTCAGATTCTTTTCAAAATTGGCGTGGAATGCAAGAATCTGGAGGAAGAAGAATAAAACGAGCGATGTATATAAAACAAAACTCTGTTAAATTTTTATCAAAAGAATCTATTGAGAAATTTAAAAACATTTCTTTAATAAAACCATATTTAGAGCATAGAGAAAAAGATAACGATATATATAACAAAAAAAATGAAGTAGATAAAACACTTCTTATTAACGGAAAAAATCAAACCAATTTAGGTGTTTTTAGAAAATATATCGATGCTTATTTAAATGAGAATCCCGCAGTAAATAAAGATATGTTTTTAATGGTAAGGCATTTACCACCAACGGATCGAGGAATTCCTATAGAAGTATATTGTTTTAGCAAGGATAAAGAATGGGTGAATTACGAACACATTCAAGCAGACATTTTTGACCATCTTGTGGCTTCAGCCCCTTATTTTGATTTGGAAATTTTTGAATTCCCAAGCACTAATAGCTTAATTACAGGCAATTAAGACAACATACATTTCTTTTTTTTAAAATTTAATTTGTTGAAAACAAGGTTTATAACTATTTATAGATCCTTGAAAAAGGTGTTAATAAAGCTTTAATTTTATTAAAACCCTAATGATATGGACTCAAGAGATTTTGTATTACTCAAATTACGCCCTGAAATTCCTACAGCAATTGTATCTTCTTCAATGTCTACTGAAGAATGTTTTCAAAACAAAACAATTAGACCAATAGTTAAATTACAAAACGAATTGTTAGTGGAGGTCTTTAAACATTATGTTAAAAAGCATAAAAATGTATTTTATGATCTACCTATCGAAAAACGATTAGATTATATAGAAAATGCAGTTCATAAAGACATGAAATTTAGAAATTCATTAAAAGGAATCATAATTGGACAATTTACGATTGAAGAACACAAAAATTATGTTTTAAATTCTTCCGCTCTTAACAAACGAATGATGCGTATTGTAAAAGAAAGTTTAAAAAGTAATCTTCAAGTACTGGAATACCAATTTGCAAGTTAAATTAAAGAGATTCCATTAAGGTCGGTAGTTAATACTTCACTCATATAATCAAAATAAGGGCGAAGTAATAGATATTGTTGCATCACTTTTTTATCAAAATCTTCAGAAAACACTTCTTTATCTGTAAAAGAATGTACCACAAAAAAACTTTTTAATTTTATCAAGTCAATATTTGGGTCATTTTTATCAAAATTTCTTGGAGCTGTTTTTACAGCATAATCTTGATTAAAACCTCCAAATGCTTTTTTAAATTCTTTTTTATTTAAAATTGAATTTATTTCTGTTGAGTCCATTTCAAATTCTTTCCTAATTCGCAATAAATCTGAAGATTCTGGTGAAAAGAACCCACCTGCTATCATAGTATTTCCAGGTTCTAATCGCAAATAATAGCCTCCTCTTCTTTGTGCTCCTGCCCTACTAAAACTAACACTTCTATGAACATTATACGGAGTTTTATCCTTACTAAACCTAACATCTCTATTAATCCTAAACACCTTTACTTTAGAGATTTCATCTGCTATATTTAAATTACTTTCTATAGAAGAATAAAACTGTTTTAGCGTTTTTTCGTTGGCTAGATATTCTTTTTTATTTTCTTGCATCCAATCGCGATGGTTATTTTTTTTAAGAGATTTTAAGAACGCAAAAGCTGCTGTTGGGATAGTACTCATAGTGTAGTTTTTGTTTTAAAGATACTATAAAAATAAACGACACCCATAACTGCCAAGAAGTCAATTATTTGCAAATTAAAAACAATTCTCTTACATTCATAGAAATTTAAATAATCACTAAACCCTTTTTTATGAATACAACTACAAAACCAAAAGCAGCCTATTGGATTATTGCTGTTATTGCATTAATCTGGAATGGAATGGGCGTAAAAGCCTACTTAGATCAAGCATTTAATTCCGAATCTTTTAGAGCTCAATTTGACACAGCTCAATTAGCAATTATTGATAATACTCCTGCTTGGGCAACAGCAGCATTTGCACTTGCTGTATTTGGGGGATTATTAGGTTCTTTAACTTTATTATTAAGAAAGAAAATAGCAAATTTATTATTTACTGTTTCTTTATTAGGCATAATAGTACAAATGAGTTATAACTTCTTTATCAGTAAATCTATAGAGGTTTATGGCCCTGGTGGTATGATTATGCCAATTATGATTCTTGTAATTGGAATCTTCTTATTTATGTATAGTAAAAATGTTACTACCAAAGGATGGCTTAATTAATAAACACAATCCCTATTAAAATAGATTCTGTATTCATTATATTGAAAATAGAATCTATTTTTTTGTTTATTATTTCCCTGAAATTTGTTGAAAATTATGTGGAAAACATATTTATTCACTTCCTATTTAAATAAATA
>CAJXYJ010000012.1 GCA_913063255.1 uncultured Flavobacteriales bacterium
AGTGTGGAAGTAATGGAAGTTCTTCAAGAATTAAACAGAAATGGAAATACTATTTTAATGGCAACCCACGATTATGCGTTATTGCTAAAGTACCCTTCAAAAACACTTAAATGTGACGAGAATCAAATTTTTGAAGTCGTACAAAAAACGGTATAATAGTTTGAAATACTAATCCACTATTCCTTCGGAAAATAATATTTATTATTTGGAAATCCTTCCCGTAATTGCAGTTCGCATTCTTTTTCTAAAGTTGGATCTATTTTAAGAATTATACTCCCATTAGTATTTGGTTTTAAAACTGTGTTTTCTCCAATTACAATTCTATTTTTTGCGGTAAGATTTAAAGTTGCGTCATTTGTAAATTTTTGATTCTGAATGACAACTTTTTTTGAAAGGGCTGTTAATTTAAAATCCCATCTAGAGAAGCTTTGATTTTGAATAATCGCAGTATCTGTTTCGGTCATTAATTTGTAAACCATTTCGACAGCATTTCCAGCATTAATCATTCCTGCTCCATAATAGCCTTCCCATGGTTTGTTGGCTTTTATATGATCGATATTTACAGCACTTAATTTAATAATAGCATCTACCTCATCAAAGTTTAAACATGGCTGAAGAGAAAGCATTAAGCCAACGGTACCTGAAATTAAAGGTGCTATACCAGAAGTAGCACCATATTCACTAAATTTAATTTTATTATTTATTTTATATTGCCCATATCGAACCAAACCAACGCCTGGACCAAGAATGTCTACATCTGAATTCAAAGTCCGAATAGAAATAGGGTGAATAAATGGCTCCCCTAAGGTGTCATTTTCTTTAAAGCCCAAAGTTCTACCTAAATATCCTCTAATATTTAACGCAAAATAGTTCCCATTATCTTCTTCTATATCAATATAATCTAAAACAGTTTCATATCGATGCATTACCGTTGCCACAGATATAACTTTATCATAAGAAGCTGGGTAATATCTTAATTCACCTTTGTTCTCAGTTTTAATCCATTTTTTATTATGAGCACTAGCAACAATTATGGTTCCATTATCTATCATTTCATAAATTGCGTCTTGAGCAGTTTGGTAATATTTTGTTGTCCCCCAACTACAGTTTATTACATCTGCACCTGCTTTTGACATTTCCATCAAATTACTTAACGTTTTCGTTTTCCCATAAGAAGAACCATAAATACTGCAATCGTAACAAACACCTGTAAAACCAAATCCATTATCTCCTTGTCCGGCAGCTGTTGCAGCTATAGAGTATCCATGTCCCTTAGCTAAGCGTGAATAATTAAATAGTTTTGTTTTATTTTTAAACTCCGTATTTGTAGAATCGATTCCTCCATCAGAAATTCCAATAGTAATGTCTTTAGAACCTGTAGTATAGTACCATGCCTTTGGCAGTCCCATGACATCGAGATAATCTAGATTTGTTTTCCAAGCTATATTTTCACCAATCGTACTTGTGTTTCCATAATCATTGGGTTCGAATATTTTTTTATCATCCTCATCAATAATTTCACCAAACTCGAACAAATGTGCTGTTTTAGTAAGGAGATCTTTTACTATTTCTTCTTTATTGGAGACTACAAAAAATGTTTTTTTTAAGTTCTTTTTATTGGCATTTCTGAAAGTCTTCTTAAATTCATAAATTGTATACTGATCTAAAACAGATTTTAATTTTAAATCATCACCAATATAAACTAATACATCATCTACTCTTTCAAACTTAGGCTCTATAAGCGTATCGTTTGCACGAAGATAAAACCAGCTATATTCTTGTGAGAATACTGAAGAAAAGCTTGTAATAAAACATAGTAACACAAAATAGAAGTACCTCACAGGATAGTAATTATTTTTTCAAGATAATTAATTTTATATAAAAAGGATAATTGGTTTTAAAAAACTTTAAAATCTGTTTCTAATTTATCTAAATTAGCACTTATTTATGCTTTCAATTTTAATTCCTTCATATAATTATAATATTGTAAACTTGGTCAATCAAGTTTATAGACAAGTAACTGATGCCAATATTTTATTTGAAATAATAGTTGCTGATGATTGTTCTACTAACAAAAAATTCATCGAAGAAAACAAGAATATTGAAAAGTTAGAATTTTGTAGATTAATTAGAAATAATGAAAATATTGGGAGAACAGCTACTAGAAACCTCCTAGCTAATAAAGCAACATACAATCTGTTATTATTTTTAGATGCCGATGTATTACCAAAATATAACGACTTTATATCTAGGTTTAACCTCTCAGAAAATAATAATTTTCAAGTTATTTATGGCGGAGTAAGTTATTATAAAGAAAAGCCAGAAGACAATAAGATTTTACGTTGGAAATATGGAAAAGAAAGAGAAGCTAAAAGCGTAAAACAAAGATTAAAGGAGCCCTATTTTATCATATCTCAAAATTTATTGATTAAAAAAGATATTTTTTTACAAATGAATTTTATGAATACAAATACCTACGGCTTAGACATTTTATTTTCTAACAATCTAAAAACTAACAATATTTTAGTAACTCATATAGACAACCCAGTTTATCATTTAGGCTTGGAAGAAAATAATATTTTTATAAAAAAATCATTAGAAGCTGTAAAAACAACAATTCAATTAGAAGATAAAGGATCAATCTCTAATGATTTACGACCCCTACAAAAAAGTTATTTAAGTCTTAAAAAGAAAAGATTAACGTTTCTTTTTAGTTTTTTTATTTCGATATTTATAAAAATTATGGAGCGAAATTTCAATTCTAAAAATCCAAATTTATTTTGGTTTGATTTATACCGTCTGAACTACTATATTGAATTAAAGTCTAAAAAAAGTGTCTAAATTATCTATAATAATACCCCTTTACAATAAGGAAAAAGACATCAAAAAAACACTGACTAGTGTAATAGATCAGTCTTTTAAAGATTTTGAAATTATTATTATAGATGATGGCTCTACAGATTCGAGCGAGGAAGTGGTAAAATCTGTAAACGATCAACGTATTTTATTATATTCAAAAAAAAACGAAGGGGTTTCAAAAACCAGAAACTTTGGAGTTGAAAAAGCAACTACTAATTTTATAGTATTCTTAGACGCTGATGACTATTGGCACCCTTTTCATTTAGATAATTTAAATTCTTTAATAACAAAATTCCCAAATCAATCATGGTATGCTGTTGCCTATGAGAAAAAAAGAAATGAAAAATTAACTGTACCAATGAATTCACCTATCATGAAATTGGGGGAATCTTGGCAAGGAGAAATTAGCAACTTTTTTGAAAATAGTTTAATCGATTGTCTTGCATGGACTTCAGCAGTATGCATGACAAAAGATTTTTTTAAATCGCTAAACGGTTTTGATATTGCTATAACTCATGGAGCAGGAGAAGATACTGACCTTTGGCTTAGAGCAGCTTTACAAGCTCCATTAGCCTTTTCTAATTTAGTTTCTGCTAGACATAATTTAGATGGAAGTAATAGAATTTCAAACACTCCTACACTAAAAAGAAATTATATGAATCTAGAAAAATATGAAAAAGATGCCTTACTAGATCCTTATCTTAAAAAATACTTAGACTTGAATAGGTATTCATTTGCAATTCAGCATAAACTAGCAAATGATAAAATCTCTTTTAAAAGATATTTAAAAAATATAGATTCAAAAAACCTTAATAAAAAACAACACTTTTTATTAAAACAAAATAAAACAACATTACGGTTATTAATTAATTTTCAGGCATTTATTGAGAAAAATGGCTTTAGATTAAGTTCTTTTAAATAATACAAAATCACTATATTTTCTTATATAATCTTCTTCATCATACTCTTCATTTACTAAAGACAAACAAACGGTTCCTGCAGAAAAATTTTCTAATTCTCTCCAAACTCCATTAGGGATTAAAAGCCCTTTATTGGGTCTATTTAAGGTAATTATTCTTCTTTTCATACCATCATCTAAAACAACATCAAAACTGCCACTTAATGCTATTAAAAACTGTTGTAATTCTTTATGTGCATGCCCTCCTCTAGTAGAATCACTAGGGACATCGTATAAGTAATAAACTCTCTTTATTTTAAAAGGCAAAAAATCTTTTTCTATAACAGAAAGATTACCACGGCCGTCAGGGTCAGATATTTTTGGAATATCAATAAGTTGAATGTTTTCGATTAAATAACTCATTATAATTTTAAATCAATTAACAATTGTTTCCACTCTTCCTTTATCACTTGAACTTCTAGGTGTAGCACAGACTTTTTTGCGTTTTCTTTACAATTTTGATATAAAGGTTGGTCAAATATAAAACTATTCATAGCTTCTGAAAGCGCATTTTTATCGAAATTTTCAACTAACAAGCCATTAACTTCATTTTTAATAACTTCTTTTGGACCCGACTTACAATCTACTGAGATTACTGGAACTCCTAATGATAACGTTTCTGGAATCACCATTGGAAACCCTTCAAACCTACTGCTTAAAACCATAAATCTTGCGTTTTTAACAAAGGGGTAAGGATTTGCAATAAAGCCCTTAAAAACTATATGGTTTTCCAATTTCAGATCTTTAGAATACTGAACTATAGCATCATAATCAGGACCATTACCCAATATCAACAATTTTACGCCCTCTTTAGAAAGTTTAGAAAGCTTATAAGAATCAAGTAACAGTTTTAAATTTTTATGCTCATCATCTATTCTTCCATAAAAGATGATAAAATCATTTTCTAAAGCTACACCCTCTAAAGCTTTATTGTTTATTTCATCAAAATCAAATCCATTATAAATAGTTCGAATATCCTTTAATTTAAACTTTTTTCTAAATTTTTTAGTTGCAGCTTTAGAAACTGCAGTCATTACTTTGTCCTTATATAAAATTTTATTTAACCATGTGTATTTTGTAAATACCTTAGAAGTTTTATAATTGTGCAGTACATATATCGTTGGTATAGTATAAATAAACTTCGTTATTAAAAATTCTCTATACGCTTGGATTCTTGACCTGTTATCAATTATAATATCAAATTTGTTAGCAATTAGATATTTCTTAAATATTAGAAGCCTGTTAACTCTACTTAAAAAACTATCCTTACTATCTTTTAACGCTCCTAAATTAAAATGCACCCCAGAAAAAGGATATGCAACACCCGACAAAACAGTAACTATATGTATATCATGGCCAATATCACTAAGCATTTGAGAAAGAAGAGCACTAGATCGTTCTGCCCCCCCTTTTGCTAATGATGAAGCAACGATGCAGATTTTTAATCTTTTACTCATATAAATCGAATCATTATTAAATGGTATTTTTGAAAATAATAAAAACCAAATATAGTTAATATGAATATACTCTTAGTAGGAGAATATAGTAGATTACATAATTCATTAAAGGAAGGGCTTGAGGTTTTGGGCCATCAGGTATGTATTATTTCTACAGGAGATTATTTTAAAA
Source organism: uncultured Flavobacteriales bacterium (assembly GCA_913063255.1). GTDB lineage: Bacteria > Bacteroidota > Bacteroidia > Flavobacteriales > Flavobacteriaceae > Marifrigoribacter. The sequence goes on from CAJXYJ010000012.1 coordinate 5,447, forward strand.
ATTACCCTGCCGACATTAAACTTATTAGAAAATTTGATAAGGGTTTTCAAAAAAAAATAAAAGTAGGTCTCTATAAACTTTTTAAGATCGATATCACTTCTATTTCTCTTAAAAATCAATTTTTAAAAAATAAAGCAAAATTAAAGAACTTTGATGTTGTTCAGTTAATAAACGAAAGTCCACTAGGTATTCTCCCAAAACATGAAGAACAAATTATTACCTTCCTAAAAAAAAACAATAAGAGGTTATTTTTGTTATCCTGTGGCGCTGACTATACAAGTGTAAAATATGCCTTCGACAAAAAACCAAGGTATTCAATATTGGATCCATTATTTAACAAAAAATCTAATGAAAAAAACTTTTATGCTGCCCTAAAATATCTAAATCCAGACTTTAAAAGCCTTCACGAATTTGTTTACAAGAATATTGAAGGAGTAATTGCTTCCGATTTAGATTATCATATACCACTAGTAAGACATCCTAAATATTTAGGAATGATACCAAATCCAATTAATTTAGAAAAATTAGAATATCAAGAGTCAAAAGTTAAAGGTAAAATCATTATTTTTCTTGGAATAAACAGATCCAACTTTTTAAAAAAGGGGGGAGATTATTTTGAAAATGCTTTGCAAATAATTAAAGAAAAATACCCTGATAAAGTACAAATTGAAATCGCAGAAAACCTTCCTTATGAAAAATATATAACCGTTTATAACAACGCACACATTGTTTTAGATCAAGTTTTAAGTTACGATCAGGGCTATAATGCCTTGGAGGCTATGGCCAAAGGAAAAGTAGTATTTACGGGAATTGAAAAAGAAGTTATTTCGTATTATAAATTAAACAATATTGTAGCTATTAATGCAATCCCAGATGTAAGTAATATTGTAGAAAATTTAGAGAAACTCATCCTCGATCCAGAACAAATTTCTGAAATTGGAAAAAACGCACGTGTGTTTGTAGAACAAGAACACGAATATATTAGGATCGCTCAAAAATATTTAGATTTCTGGAGAAATACTTAATCTATTTTAGGATTCTTATTTTTAAAATATCTAAAAACTAAAAACATTACCACAAAAAAGTAAACTATATATCTAAAAAAGTGAGCCATAACGACTCCTTCTATCCCATAATCTCTTGTTAAGTAATTTGCTAATCCATAAAAGAGCACTAAGGATATTATTTCTGAAAAAATAAAATTCCGAACCATCTTCTTCGCTAAAAATTGATGTGCTAAAACTAAGGAAGCTAATTTAATGAAGTCCCCAAGTAACTGCCATTTAAATAATGGCCCCATACCTGTAAACCCAGGGTAAATAAGATCCACTAGCAAATCCCGAAAAAGATAAACTACCAGCATACCAAGACCAAATAGCGGTAATAATGTTTTATAGATTGTAATTAATTCAGTTATAAATCCATTACGACTATGTATTCCTGCAAATTTTGGTAAAACATAAAGAGTGAAAATAGACCCTGAAAAGACCATATAGTTTTTAGAAATAAAAGTCATTGCTGTCCATATACCTGCATCTTGTTCGGTTAATTTATTTGCTAACATCGAACGAATATCGATCTCAACATAATTTAATAGAACTGTAGAAACAAAAGACATTAATGAAAATGCCAATAAGCTTTTTGCAAGAGGCGTTGTAAATGTTAATTTAGAAAACTGAACATACTCTCTTAAGATCTTTATAAAAAGAAACATCATCACTATAACTTGTACTATTGGTGTAATAGCAATTGCAACTAATGCTCCGTTTAAGTTATATTGAAATAAAAATATTACCGTTAATGTAGCGCTAATCAAATAACTTGCTAACTCTATTTTAACAAATTTTTTATACAGAGATAGACCGTTAACAACTCCATAAAAAACACGCTGAATTGCAATAAAAGGAACGACCACTGCAATTAACCTTACAAGATATATATATTCTATCGACCCAAATACATATTCACTTAAAAGTGGTGCAAATAAAATTAATGTAAGGGCAGTAAAAACTGTACCTATTACTGTAAATACAAGCGTGGTTGAAAACAGTTTTTGTAATTGATCTTTATCTTCTTTATGTTCTGAGACATACTTAACAATACCATTAAAAACACCTAAAGAAGTAATTGAAGTTAGTATTTGAGAAACACTACGTAATTGGCCAATTTTATATATTCCAACCTCACCCACCATTTCAGCTAATAATCTTTGTATAAAAAAAGAAACGGCTAGTCTAATACTTATAACTACTGCATTTAAAGAAGTCATCTTTAGCAGTAAGTTTTCTCGTATAAATCCTGGAATCTTCAATTAATATGCATTTAAAACTGAAATCACTTTAAAAACCTCATCATCTGTAAGCATTGGACTCATAGGAACACTAACCACATTTTTATGTATTTTTTCAGTAATTGGAAATTTCATTTCCTGAAATTCTAATAATGCTTTTTGATGGTGTGGGGGAATTGGATAATGAATTAAAAAACCTATTCCATTTTTTTCAAGGAATGCTGAAAAGTCTTCTCTGTTTTCGACTCTTACCACATATAAATGAAACACATGATTTTCACTTCCGTCATATTTTGGAAGTGTTATTTTTTTATTTTTAATCTTAGAAAGGTACTTTTTGGCAATCGCTCTTCTTTTTGAATTATCCTCATTTAATAGTGGAAGTTTCTTTCTTAAAAAAGTCGCCTGAATTTCATCAAGACGAGAATTAAAACCTAATTCATCATTTACATATTTTGAAGAAGTTCCATAATTTCTAAGTTTTTTAATTATAGAAGCCAACTCTTTATTATTGGTGGTTATAGCACCAGCATCTCCCAAGGCACCCAAATTTTTTGTTGGGTAGAAACTAAACCCTGCGGCATCTCCTAAACATCCAGCTTTATTTCCATTTGCATCTTTTGCTCCATGTGCTTGAGCTGCATCTTCAATTACCAAAAGATGGTGTTTATCTGCAATTTTTAAAATTTCATCCATTGGAGAAAGTTGTCCATATAAATGAACGGGCATAATCGCTTTAGATTTTGATGTAATCGCCGACTCCAAATGCTGATAGCTAAAATTATAAGTATCTATATTAGCTTCTACTAAAACTGGAGTTAATCCCGCCTGTTTAATTGCCAATATAGTTGCTATATAAGTGTTTGAAGCCACTAACACCTCATCTCCAGCAGAAAGTAAGCCTAAGGATTTATATCCTTCAATTATTAATCGTAGGGCGTCTAAACCATTCCCAACACCTATACAATACTTTGTTCCACAAAATTTTGCGTAATCTTTTTCAAAAGCAGTAACATTTTCTCCAAGAATATAATATCCAGAATCTAAAAATCCTTTAAAACTATTCTGAAATACTGTTTCAAAACGTTTGTTAATTTTGTGAAGATCTAGAAAAGGAATCATAAGAAAACTGAATCTAATTTTGAATATTTAGTAGTCTCAATGGTATAAAATTGATGTGAAATTCCGCGTGCACCAAAACATTCTTTCCAATATAATAAACCATCGTTCATCTGCTTTCCATTATTTACATTTGAAATACCAAAATCAAAATACCGCTTACCTTTATATCTTTCAGTAATAAGGTAATGAAATAAAAAATCTAAACTTCCTAATTGTTGTTTTTGAGCATTCGCCGAAATGTATTGAACATGTACTAGATGTTCCGTTTCGAATATGGTTGCCCCCGCAACAATCATTTCCTCCTTATATACAGAAAATTGAATAATGTTTTGGGGAAAGTTTTTAGCCAGTTTTTCAATTTCATCTAAACTATGAACGGGTGTTGCATCATGTTGTGCTTTCAAGTTTGGAATTAATATATCATTCCAAAAAGGAGTAAAATTTGCATCTTCTTTAATGGTTAAACCTAGTTTTTTAGCTTTCTTAACACCTTCCATTCTATTTGATTGAATCTTGATTGGATTTCCCAAATCAATAGTACTGGAAAGGTCTGTTCTTGTTAATCTTGCATCGGTTAAAAAAAGTAAATAATCTATTTCATCTGCTGGCATAATGTGATAGATTTTTGGCATAACATTTAAATGAAATCTCTGTATTTTATGTGATGCTAAATAGTTTAGTATCGATTTAAACGACTCTAAACTTTCTTTAAATTTTATTTTTTTTGAAAACAGTAAACCTCCATAAGAAAGTCCTTGATGAGACACAACTTCGTTTTCTTTTTTATTAAGTGGCAACAAGGCAATAAGCTTATCGTTTTTATAAACTAATAATGAGTAATCTTCAAAACGATTGCTGTGATAATCCATAAAATTTCTATGAAACAAAAACGTAGCATTTTTAGATTCGGCTACAAAATTATTCCACAAAACGTTATCTTCTTTCCTGTATTTCTTTACTTGGTAAATAATAGTGCCTTTTAAATTTTATTAAACATTTTTTTTATTTGCTAATTTAGAGTTTTTCATAGACAACAGTTCCATCATTAACAATTACCTTCCTGCACCCTTAGTAAATGGTTTCTCTAATTTTATTCCCTTACTTTTTTAAATAGTCTATAATGATTTCAACAACTTACTAAGCTTTTCAGCTCCATCCTTATTCAAATGATCTGCATCAAAAAAATCTTTCTTAGTAAACAAATCATCTTCCAATAAGTTGTAATAACTACAGTTTGAGTAATTATTAGCTACCTCATTACCTGTTGCTATCATGATATTTAATTGATTTAAATCTAAATTATCGCGATAACTATCATACGCAGGGGGTGTAAACAATAGTACTTCAATGTTTTTTTCTTTACAAATTTGAATTATTCTATTTAATAATTGCAAGTTCTCCTCATATAAAAATTTATCTTCAATTGTATGTTTATGAGCTGATATTTTACCGGATTTTTCAATGTCAAAATCAAAATCATGCTTTTTTAGTAGCCCCCAACCTTTCTCTGTGCAATTAACTAAATCTTCATCATTTATATAATAATCATATATTATGTCTATATTATTTTTGAGTTTTACGCTTAATAATTCGGAATAATATTTTACATTTTTATGAATAGGAATGTTATAATAAATAGTATAATTTTTCAACCTCCAGTCTTCATCAGTAAACTCAAGCTTCTCGAAAAGAGATGTGTACGAAAGCCTTATAATTATTTTTTTTAGCTTAGGGATTTTTTCAATGTAATTACTTAAAAGTTGATAATCCAAATCCAGCGTCTGTGAAACATGACTAAGATTAAAGGTTTCTTCTTTAAAAAACTTGGGATTTACCCCATATAAAGTATGCGAACTCCCTAAAATTAACACCTCTATATCTTCAAGGCTATTTTCTATTTTCTCATGCTTGTATTTAAAACTATTAGGTACATTTCTAACTAATAGTTCGACAACTACTCCCATTATAATTACAGGAATCAAAAAAAATAAAACCTTTTTTAAATATGTGTTCACGATATTAAAATTGAAAATAAATAAATTGTTGTTGTTCTCCGTTAAAGTAAAATATAGTAAATAAAATTAAATAATAAAAAAGCAATTTATATGGTCTACTCCATTTAGACAAAAGAGATTCGATTGCGTATTCATTATCTCTTCCAAGCCACTCTACTATAAAAAATATAGCTATAAAAAATAGCGTTAAAACTGCACCTGTTTTATTTGAAAATTCAGGTATTGTAAAAAGCGAAGGTGAAAATATTTTTGCTAAATAACCCAATGCAATTTGCAAAGAATCAGCTCTAAAAAACACTCTTACTAATACCAAAAAAGATAAAGTTCTAAGTATGCTGAAAAATTCTAATCTACTTGGAAACAACCTTCCTTTCGCTACAACATTTTTATATTTTGTGCTTTTTCCCGATAAAATATAAGGCACAAAATGAAGGGCATTTATCATTCCATATACTACAAACTTCCAATGTGCTCCATGCCAAAAACCAATAACGATAAATATTAAGAAGGTGTTTCTTAATTGCATTAATTTACTACCTCGACTACCTCCTATTGGAATATAAAAATAATCTTTAAACCATGTTGTTAATGATATATGCCAACGTCTCCAAAATTCAGCCATATTTCTCGAAAAATATGGAAACGCAAAGTTCTTCTTTAAATTAAAACCAAATTGACGAGATAAGCCAATAGCTATATCTGAGTATCCAGAAAAGTCACAATAAATCTGAATTGTGAACAAAAAAGCTCCAAGTAGCAAAGCACTTCCAGAATAAGAAGAATAATTTGCAAAAAAATCATCTACAAATACTGCACAGTTATCCGCTATAACCATTTTCTTAAAAAACCCCCATAGCATTTGCTTTAAGCCATCAACCGCTTTTGTTTTATTAAAATTTCTTTTTTTATGAAACTGTGGTAAGAAATTTGTGGCCCTTTCTATAGGACCTGCAACTAATTGTGGAAAAAAACATACAAAAGATGCAAAAGCTACAAAATCTTTTGTTGGCGACAATTTACCTCTATAAATATCTAAAGAATAACTCATCGTTTGGAATGTATAAAAACTAATTCCAACAGGTAATATGATATGTAAAAAATTAACATCGAAATCTCTTCCAAAAAAAGAGAATGCATATTTGAAATTTTCAATGAAAAAATTATAATATTTAAAGAAACCTAGAAGCCCAAGGTTGACAACAATACTTATAATTAAATATAATTTTTTATGACTTTTATTTTTCTGTTTTACTATAGCTAATCCTACAAAATAGTCAACTACAGTACTAAAAATTATAAGCCCTAAAAATCGCCAATCCCACCAAGCGTAAAAAAAATAACTCGAAGCAACAATTAGAATATTTTGAAGCTTTAAACTCTTATTAAACACAAACCAATACAGTGCAAAAATAACAGGAAGAAAAATGGCAAAATCTAATGAGTTAAAAAGCAACTTTGTAAATTTATTAAATTATTAACTAATCCTTAATCTATTTATTATTTGCAATAATATAACTTAACTCTTTAATTATTTACATTAAAATAAAAAACAAACAGTTGTTATTTTTAAAAATATTTATTTGTCACTACTTTTAAATCATCTTTATAACCTTCATTGTTTGTCTCTAATGATGTTCCTTAATTAAGTGCAATTGTACTTTTAGCTAACAAATTTAAGTTTTTTTCTCAAAAACAATATCTCCGTTTGCATTAATACATTTGTAAATTCCTTGAGCTGCTCCTTCGTTAATTATCGTATAAGTAGCATCTTCTTCTAGATTTTGCAGATATGTTTTATCCTCACTTAAATATGTGAAAATATATCTAAATAAATTTATTGGTGTTTTAAAATTAGTATCAAATTCTGGGTTTCCAAACGGCCAATGTATTGATAATTGACTACTAAACATAGAGTATATTAAATCCCTGTCTTCTGTTTTATTATAAATCTGACCCGTATAGTCCAATCCAACATAACCTCCGTGATCTGCCATAATAATAATCAAGGCTGTTGAATCTTTTTGTTTTATAAAAGATACCACATCAGTTAGTTTTTTATTAGCTACTTCAAGGCTAGTTATCCACTTTTGCTTTTCAATATCCCTCCCTTTAGTATTTGACTTGCTATTAGCAATATGTCCTGGGCTAAATATTTCAATGAAAAAGAATAATGATTGTTCATTTTTTTCATTTAATATCTTTTTCAAAGAAGGGAGAATATCTTTTGTAGCTTTTAATCCTGTTCCTAAATAATCTATCTCATTATAACTAAAATTACAATATTTATAGCCCATCTTAGGTCTGTTTAATAGCAAGTATGGCTTTTCTGTTATGAAGTGTGTTTTATAACCATTGTTTTTAAAAATAGTTAATGTAGGATTCTTTGATATTATTACTTTTCTAGCGTTTATGAGTTCACTTACGCTACTGCCATTATGATAGTAATGGTGCTTCATACTAAAAGTAGCACTGTTTGAAGACAGTGTGGTTGCATAATTGGTTCTAAAGGAAGGATAATTTGTAAAGTTATTATCAATTAAGAAATTTTCGAAATTACTTGTATCAATATTATAATATCCTTTATTTAATTCTGAAAAATTAACATAGCCATCAGGTTGTATAAAGTATACATTGGGTTTTTTCTTAAAAACCACATTCTCTATTGCATCTGGTTGTAACATCCATTCTTCATTATGACTCACTTGTTTTATTAAGACAGGAATCAAACTAAGAAATCCAATAAAAATCAAAATAAATTGAATTATAATTATTTTTTTTAGGTACTTAAATAGAAAAAATGCGATTAACCCTGATAGAATAAATATTCCTAAAATTATCTTTTTATGCAACCCTGCATATAAACAAACTTTTAGTAAAAAAAGAAACGTAAAAACATTTAAAAAAGGGAGTACGAATTTTTGAATTTTATTAAAAGTTTTAAGTTTTGAAACTCTATTTACAAGTAAAAAAAGAACACTAGGAATCAGTAAAAAATATGTAGTGAAATAAGCCAGATGCCCCCAAGTATTCACTAATGTGAAATTATTTGAGTAATAAAATAACATTGGATATAAGCCTGCTGCTATGGCTGTAGTTATAGGGTATTGTTTGTCGCTTGAAAGAAAGTTTTGTAAAATGCTTTTCTTTTTATTTGTCATAATTATTATTTTTCAACAAATACAAGGTCCGCTTTGTACCTTCCACATTCTCTTTCTTTTCGATATTAAAATACCTTTTATATCCTGCTTCAAAATTAGATTCGTTATAGAAATCAAAATGACTAATAAATTCTCTTTTTCTTACTAATAAAGATTCAACCCAAGAGTCTTCTCTTGTAGGAAACTCAATAATTAAATATTTCGAGAATTTTGAAAAGAACTCTGCAGATTTTTCAAAAGGAACATTACCAGAAAGTGTTATGTGATGAATTAGTGCTAACGCCATAGTAATGTCTGGCGCATATTCTTTTAATCGCTCAATCAATGAGTTTCTTTCCGTATTATTAAAACCAATACCAGGTGCGGGTTGGAGTACATCGCAAACAAATGGAAGCATATTTTCCTCTTTGTTTTCTCGTAATTGCTTAAAATTATAATCTACAGCATTTCGGTCTATATCGGTAACTATAATATCTTGCACAATATCTTGTACTGTTCTTGCAAAAGTTCCATCATTACCTCCAATATCGATAAGACTATCTGCATTTAATGGTTGTACCCAATCTCTAATTAAATCTTTTTTAGTTTTAAAGGCACCTTCATTATAATTTGTCTTTGTATAATAATTGCCCCATTCACTTGCCTCTTTTAAACTAAGCTTACTTATATAATTATATAAACTACTAATTATGTTTTCTTGTGATTTTTTAGAAAGCTTAGCAATTTTTGTTTCTGCTTTATAATCTTCACTATGCTTATTTTCCATCTTCGCAAGCAAGTGTATATTAGGATACAAAACTGAACTTATCTTAGTCCGTTTAGGCAACATCGAAGCTATTAAATTAACTGGAATTCCATCTATAAAAGAGGTTAACATAGCAAATATATCAGTTCCATGGTATTTTGCTAAAACTAAAGGTCCAAAAAAATGAGTTATAAACTGTTTATAAGCTCTCCAAGGTGTTCCCTCTTCGTAAAAATCAAAAGATAAGGTATCTATAAAAATAGGTTTCCCTTTATGAAAAGTAACATTATAGGCAGAGGCATCTTTTAATATAAAGCCCTTAGATAATGCAAATTTTTGAATTTTAAGGGTAAGTAATGCTGCTTGCTTAAACTGCTCAAAACCCCATTCGTAAGGATTTGTAATAAAAGGAATTTTCTCTGGAGTAATGATAATTTTATCATCAGAAACTAAAGTTTCTTCATGAGGAATTAACAGTTTGTTTTTTATAAGTGTTTTGTAAAATCCGCTTTGAGTTAGCTTCTTATATTGCGGAAAATAAATTGGATTTATTACCCTTCTCAGAGTATCGCCTTCGTAAAAAACATAACCAGAAGGGTCTCTAAAAGAAGCTTCGTGTGTATTATTCGTTTTTGCCATTAGAGTCGTCGGTATCTTCCTCTTCAACATCTATAGAATCGATAGTATCCTCTTCTTTTGTCAATCCTAATAATAATTTTATCTTATACATTGCATTTTTAGAAAAAAGTAATACTCCTGCTGCAACTGCAACGACAGCCTGTACAATCATTGCCCCTAATCCTGGGTCGAAATACAATAAGTTCATAGATAAATTAATATAGGATTTAACAACAGCAAATTAATGAAAAATCCTCAAAACAATCACTATATAATTTATAAATCTCTTTTAATTAAAAAACCGTCCTATTCTTTTAAAACCCTATTAAAAACAATTTCTCCTTCTTCATTTATATATTCATATACACCAAATGGAGCTCCTTTATTAATTTGAATATAGCTTTTATCGTCTTGTTGATTTTTTAAAAACGACTCATCATCACTTAAAACTGAAAATATTATACGAAATAAATTTACTGGAGTTCTTATATCTTGCTCTAAACCTGAAACATCATTAGGCCATTTTATTGCTAATTGTGATGTAAATATAGATTGAATTAAATCACGATCTGTTTGCTTTTCTCTACTTTCTAAAGTTGTGTTCATGCCAACAAATCCACCATGATCTGCAGCAATAATAATTAGAGCATTTGAATCATTATTAATTATAAAATCTAGGATATCTTTTAACCAAACATTTGCTTCTTTTATTTTGCCCAAGTACTTTTCCCTTTCATTGGAAGCAATTTTTCCCGGAAATTTTCTATTTGTTATATGACCTGGCTTTATTTTTTCAATAAAGAAAAAATTATGGGTCTCTTTATTTTCTGAAAATGCTTGTTTAAAATCTTCTTTTGTATTTTTTGAAACCTGAAACCCTCTGGAGAAATATGTTATTTCACTGAAATCAATATTACAATAGTCATAAAATATTTTGGGCCTATTAATTAATAAATATGATTTTTCAAGAATTGAAAATGTTTTATACGAATTATTCTTAAGGATTCGAATAACAGAGTTATCTCCAGCAATAACATCTCTAGTATTATAAACTTCTCTTATTTTACCTGTTGGATAATTATAATAATGATGCTTCATGGCAAACATCGAACTATTAGAGCTCAATGTTGAATAATAATTACTTCTATAATCTGAATAGATTTTAAAATTATTTTGGATCAAATAATTATCAAATTTGCTATTATCAAATTGGTAATACCCTTTTCCAATTTCTGATGAATTGGCGTATCCGTCTGGTTGAATTAAATAAATATTAGGCTTTTTTTTCATTACAACCTGTTCAATATTATCAGAATGCACCATCCAATCACTTGGATTAGTTAAACTGGACATATATATAATCAACAAAACAAGAGTAAGTATTGCCATTAAAAATTGAAATACTATAATTTTGTTTAAATGCTTATAAAGCACTAATGCTAGTATAATTGCAATAAATACAGCAGTAAATAAAATTATCTTTTCCTGAAACCCAAAAGTTATGATTACTATTAAAAAAGCAGAATATGTAAAATTTAAAACCGGGAGACAATACTTTTTATACGCCTTAAGAATACCAATTTTTGAGAAAGTGAAATAAGCAATTCGAAATCCAATTATGGGAAATACTAAAAAAAATAATATAAAAAACAGAAATTGATCCCACGAATTTATGAGTGTTAAATTCGAATTATAATAATACAAAATCGGGAATAATCCTGAAGCAATTGCAGCAATTAAAGGATAATCCTTATTGCTATCAATAAAAGCAATTATTTTGTTTTGGGTGTCTTTTAGCATCAATAGTTCTTGATAAATATACAATACTTTCAGAGCTATCTTTACTTTTTTATTTTCAATTAAAAAAATTCTTGAAAATTTCAATAAAAAAAAAGCGTTATTTCGCCTAAAATAAAATTAGGTGAAATAACGCTTTAACAGGTTTAGTTAAACCTATAGTTTATATCTCTTACGATCTACTTCTTTAAGATAAACTTTACGTACTCTTAAAAAATTAGGAGTTACTTCAACATATTCATCTTTCTGAATATATTCTAAAGCTTCTTCTAATGAAAATTTGATCGCTGGTACAATTTTAGCTTTATCATCTGCTCCAGAGGAACGAACATTACTCATTTTTTTGGTTTTTGTAATATTCACAACCATATCATCTTGACGTGTATTTTCACCAATAACCTGACCTTCATAAATATCCTCGTTTGGATGTACAAAGAAACGTCCACGGTCTTGTAACTTATCTATAGAATAAGGAATTGCTTTCCCTTTTTCCATAGAAACCAAACTACCGTTTTGTCTTTCTGGAATACCTCCTTTAAAAGGCTGGTATTCAAAAAATCTATGTGTCATTATTGCTTCTCCTGCTGTTGCAGTTAACAATTGATTACGCAATCCAATAATTCCTCTAGAAGGAATGATAAAAGTACACAACATACGATCACCTTTGGCTTCCATACTTTGCATTTCCCCTTTACGGATAGTTACCATATCGATAGCTCTACCACTAACACTTTCAGGTAAATCTATTGTTAATTCTTCAACTGGCTCACATTTTTTACCATCAATTTCTTTGATGATTACTTGTGGTTGTCCAATCTGTAACTCATATCCTTCTCTACGCATAGTTTCAATCAATACAGAAAGGTGCAATACCCCACGACCGAATACCATAAATTTATCTGCAGAACCAGTAGGCTCTACACGCAATGCTAAGTTTTTTTCTAATTCACGCTCCAAACGATCTTTAATATGACGAGAAGTAACAAACTTTCCATCTTTACCAAAAAATGGAGAATCGTTAATAGTAAATAACATACTCATTGTAGGCTCATCTATTGCAATAGTTGCAAGACCTTCTGGATTTTCAACATCACATACTGTATCTCCAATTTCAAATCCTTCTATTCCAACTAAAGCACAAATATCTCCAGCTTTTACCTCAGCAACTTTCTTTCTTCCTAAGCCTTCAAAGGTTTGTAATTCTTTTATTTTGGCTTTTGTAATGCTACCATCGCTTTTTACCAAAGCAATCTGCATATTTTCTTTTAGAGTTCCTCTATGTAACCTTCCAATCGCTACTCTTCCTGTAAAAGAAGAATAATCTAAGGATGTGATTAACATTTGCACATTTCCTTCTTCTGCTTCAAAAGATGGAACATGTTCCAATACCATATCTAATAAAGGCTCTATGTTTTCAGTTTCATTTTGCCAATCATCACTCATCCAATTGTTCTTTGCCGAACCATAAACTGTTGGGAAATCCAATTGCCATTCTTCAGCACCTAATTCGAACATTAAATCGAAAACAGCCTCATGAACTTCTTCTGGAGTACAATTCTCTTTATCTACTTTATTTACAACCACACAAGGCTTTAAACCTAAATCTATTGCTTTTTGTAATACAAAACGAGTTTGTGGCATTGGCCCTTCAAAAGCATCTACCAACAATAAAACCCCATCTGCCATATTCAATACACGCTCTACTTCACCACCAAAATCGGCGTGACCAGGAGTATCAATAATATTAATTTTTGTGTCTTTATATACAACAGAAACATTCTTTGAAGTAATGGTAATACCTCTTTCACGTTCTAAATCATTATTATCTAAAATTAGATCTCCTTTGTTTTCATTTTCACGAAACAAACTACAGTGATGCATAATTTTATCAACCAAGGTTGTTTTACCGTGATCTACGTGTGCAATAATTGCGATGTTTTTGATTTTCATACTACTATGTTTTTAAGAGGGTGCAAAAGTAGTGTTTATTAATGAATAACCTATCTATTTATATTTTAATGTTTTAATAGATCACAAATCACTTAAAACAGCTATATTTACAATGGCTCCCCCCAAAATACACTTTATGAAAAATATACTGCTCCTATTTATTCTTGGATTGAGCTTTGTAACCGCTTCAGCTCAATTTGGATCCCAGCAGATCATTAGCACCACAACAATGAATCCACGTTATTTACTCACACCAGACATAGACAATGACGGGGCGACTGATGTGTTTTGTTATTCTGGAGAGGATCACAGAATGAGATGGTTTCGAAACTTAGATGGACTTGGTAATTTTAGTGACGAAATTATTATTTCTGAAAATACTGCATTTTATATATCAATAGATTTTGTCGATATAGATTCTGATGGTGATAATGATTTAATTTATCTCGAAAATAATCCTCGAAAAATTGAATGGTTAGAAAATACAGATGGGCAAGGTAATTTTGGTCCTGTTCATGTAATATTAGAAAATCAATCTGACTACATATTTAATTTTAAAGCTATTGACATTGACAACGATAATGATGCGGATTTAGTGGTTCATTACTCAAATACATTTTTTGATTGGATCGTATGGTACGAAAATCTAGACGGGCTAGGAACTTTTGGTGAAGAAATATTATTAATTGAAGGTCTTATGGAAGCTTATGAGCCTATTATTGTAGATATAGATAATGATGGTCTTTTAGACATTGTAACTTCAACTGAAATTAATGGGCCTGCAAAAGCAATTTGGTTTAAAAATCTCGGTGATGTTACCTTTGGTGAAGAACAAGAAATATTTCATTTTGATTTTATACAATCTGATTGGACAAGTATAATTCATTTAGAATATATAGATGTAAATACCGACAATAAAAAAGATTTCGTAGTAGTTGGGCATAATGATGATTTTGGAGTTAGTCGTTTTTGGATTGAAAATATGGACAACCAAGGAAATTTCGAAACTATACATTCTTTGACAGTTATTAGTAATTTTTTTGATATGGATAATGATGGAGATATTGACATATTAAAAAATAACTCGGTTAGTATTTATTGGATTGAAAATATTGATGGATTAGGCACTTTTTCTACACAACACATAGTTGATGATAATACTTCCTCCCCTTTCGGAAGTATCGCTACTTTTATAAATGATGATGGTTTGATAGACGTTGTAAGTTATTCTCTAGATGAGGATAAAATCGTCTGGTACGAAAACGGAGTTTTAGGAATAGAAGACCAAACAGAAAACCATTTTATGCTTTACCCAAACCCTACAAAAGGAAAACTTAACCTTAATACTAACCAAAAAATTATTTTAATTGAAGTCTATAATCTCGTTGGGCAAAAAATACTAGAAACTAAAACTGAAATTAATCTCTCAAATTTTGAATCTGGAATTTATTTTGTAAAAATTAAAGATTCTAATGGTTTTTCTGAAGTTCATAAAGTCATTAAAGAATAAAGCTTTTCGTTATCTTTGCGGAAAATTAAAAGGATAATGAACCTCAACCTAATTCCAAAAATAAAACACACACAATCTAATAATTTCTTTCTGCTTGCTGGCCCTTGTGCTATTGAAGGAGAAGATATGGCAATGCAAATTGCCGAAAAAATTGTAAAAATTACGGATGTCTTAGAGATTCCTTTTATTTTTAAAGGAAGTTTTAAAAAAGCAAATCGTAGTAGAATAGATAGTTTTACAGGGATTGGAGATGAAAAAGCATTAAAAATTCTTAAAAAAGTTTCCGAAACTTTTGATGTTCCTACCGTAACCGATATCCATGAAGTAAGTGATGCAGCTCTTGCTGCTGAATATGTAGATGTTTTACAAATCCCAGCATTTTTGGTTCGCCAAACAGATTTGGTGGTTGCTGCTGCAAATACAGGAAAAGTAGTCAACCTTAAAAAGGGGCAGTTTATGAGTCCTGAAAGCATGCAACATGCCGTTAAAAAAGTAATAGATTGTGGGAATAATCAAGTTACCGTTACAGATAGAGGCACCATGTTTGGTTATCAGGATATGATTGTGGATTATCGCGGTATACCAACGATGCAGCAATTTGCACCAACAATATTAGACATTACACATAGTTTACAACAACCCAATCAAACCAGTGGTGTAACTGGCGGAAGACCAGACATGATTGGCACTTTAGCTCGTGCTGGAGTTGCAGTTGGTGTAGATGGATTATTTTTAGAAACTCATTTTGATCCTGCAAATGCGAAAAGTGATGGCGCAAATATGCTAGACATTCAATATTTAGAAAAATTATTGAGTGATTTAGTTGCTATCAGAAAAACAATAAAAACACTTTAATAAAGAGATTTTGTTTTTTTAAGCACTTCTAATAATACCTTTTCATCAATATCTTCAAGATTTTTATACCTTAAAGAAACCATCTTTTTTCTGTTTTCGGTCACCAAATAATCTTCATGAATCTTAATTTGTTTTCCTCTACAAATTCCGAGGTCTACAAATTCTTTTTTGTGACTTGCATTTAAATAGCAAAATGGTTTTTTATGGATATAGTAAAATGGAATTTTATATTTATATAATAATTCTACTTCGGGTATGGTATTTTCAATTATTATTTGAAGATTTAATAAAATAGAACAGTAAGGTTCGGGTTGGTTAAGGATGTAATTTTCCGCAGGATTCACAGAGGCTAAATTAGAATATTTATTTCAATATAAAAGGGTTGTTAATTTATAACAACCCTTTCAATTCAAATAATCGCTTTTATTAACTCCCCAATTAATTAAGCACTATAAAGGTGCGAAATTGTTTAATTGGATTAACTGGATTTATCCTAAAAAAGGCTTAGGGTTTTTCCCCTTTTTTATTTAGGGTTTTTCTTAAAACTAAAATTGTTCCAACAAATAATTAATTAAATCTGTTGTAGTCACAATCCCCACTAATTTAGTATTATCTATTACTGGAAGGGCATGAAATTCTTTTTTAGATAAAATTTCTGCAACTTCTTTAATAGAAGTTTTAGAAGAAACACTAACCAAATTTTTTGCCATGACTTGTTCGATAGTAAACATATTATAGACTATAGTATCAACTGTCTCTTCATCCTCATAAACTGCATCTGCGAAGCTAATTCGCAAAAGATCGGTATAGCTTAGCATTCCTATAATAGTGTCTTCATTCATTACTGGGATATGTCTAATACGATTTGTTTTAAATAACATTTCGGCTGTATCTAAATTATCCTTATTACTTAGAGTAATAACATTTTTTGTCATTATTTTGGCGACGGGAGTTCCTTTTTTCATAGCTTCACCTTATTAATTTAACCTTAGTAAAAATCGGAAACATGAGTCCAAAAAAATATGATAAATATCACTGGATAATAAAAACATAAATTATAAATTAGCATTATACTTATAAAGTATTAATACTATTTTAAATTGCTAATAATCTTTTTCTATTTATTCCAAATTCTTAATGCCCCCTACTAAATTCACTTTTCTATATTTAATTTTATTTATTCCTATTTATAGTTTATCTCAGGAAATAAATACTTTTGAGTTTGGTTTTCCTACGTTTGAAGAAATTCATATGACAGAATATAAAGAAAACCCAAAAACAGCAGCTGTAGTTTTATTTGACCACGGTTACTATTATTTTACTACAGTAGGAGACAAAGTAAAGCTTGTAAAAGAAATTTATAGAAAAATTAAAGTTTTTGACTCTAAAAACTTTAAACAGGGGAAAGTAAATATCCCATATTTTGTAAGTGAAGATGAAACCGATATTATTACTCACTTTAAAGCATTAACCCAAAATGATTCAATAAAAACATATGTTGACAGTGAAAAGGTTTACCCATTTTACAATGGAGGAGATATAGCTTATATAAATTTTGCATTTCCTAATATTAAAGATGGTAGTATTTTAGAATATTATTATAGAATTGAATCTCCTTTCTTCTTTAAATTTGGGGACTGGCATTTTCAAGGAGAACTACCCAAAATTTATAGTGAGTTCATAAGTTTAATACCTGGTTATTATAAATACAATAGAGTATTATTCGGAAAAGAAGAATTTTACTTAGACAAAGTTGATGTTTTAAAAAAATGCTTTCAAGTACCATCATCTAAATATATCGTGGATTGTGAAGTGATTATTTATACAATGAAAAACATCCCTGCTTTTAAGGAAGAACCTTATATGATTGCTAAAAAAAATTATATTTCGAGAGTTGATTTTGAACTTATTGAAAAAACTAAATTTAATGGAAAAAAAAGTCAAACTTTTAATAATTGGAAAGAGCTTGAAAAACATTATATTAAAGAAAACAATCTTGACAAACAATTAAATTTAAAAAGTTTCTTAAAAAGTAAATTACCGGATTCTATATATAGAATTGACAATTCTCTTCAAAAAGCAAAATCAATTTTTGCTTTTATCCAAAACCATTTTAATTGGAATCAATCCTTAACAATATCTATAGCAAATGTAAAGGAAGCTTTTAAACAAAAATCTGGAAACAATTTGGAAATAAACCTCGCTCTCATTAATGCCTTAAATTCAGCTGATTTAGATGCCAAATTAATGCTAATTTCTACTAGAGAAAATGGCCTGCCTAAAAAAAAGGTACCTGTTTTATCAGATTTTAATTATGCAATAACACTTCTAACAATTGACAATAAAAAATATGTTATTGATGCGACAGATAAGCTTTATCCTTTTGACATATTGCCCTTTAGAACCTTAAATAATTATGGTAGAGTATTAGATTTCAAAAATGGGGGTTATTGGCAAACAATAAATCCTTACTCAAAAAACACACACTACTTTAATGCACAACTTTCAATAAATGAAGACAAAACATTAACTGGAGAAATAAATGAAACAACTACTGGATATTTAGCAGTTTCAAAACGAGAAGATTTAGAATTATTAAATGAAATTGAATATCATTCAAATAAAGAATATTTATCCAGTGATTGTGAAATTGATGATTATTCATTAATAAATAAAAAGAGTATAGAAAAACCAATTAAAGAAAAATATTCTATTAATTATAATCTCGAATTTGTTGGCAATAAAATCTATCTTTTTCCATTTTTTTTACAAAAAACATTTACCGAAAACCCTTTTAAAGAAATAGAAAGAAAGTATCCAATTGATATTGGCCATCCATTTAGTAATACCTATATTTTAACGATAGAATTAAATAATAAATATGAAATAGAGCAGTTACCGAAGAATAAAAAAATAATACTTGCTAATAATGCAGGTTCATGCAATGTCTTTTATGAATATAAAAACAATAAGATCCATTTAAGATTTACATTTAACTTAAATAGTTATTTTTTTGGTATTGAAGAATATCAAAATTTAAAAGAATTTTTTAATCAAGTGGTTGAAATTCAAACTAAAGATGTGATCGTTTTGAGAAAATTATAATTATCAAATAACTTAAAAAACAATCTTAATAAATTTATGTATAATAAACCATCCATAATTAAAATACTTAAAAACCAAATGCTCCCTTTTAAATTCAACCTATTGTTATTGCTTTTTTCAGTTTCAATTTTCAGCTATTCCCAACAAACAAGAACTGCTTTTTTTGGAGAGCTTACGCATCAAGAACTAACCATGTCAACTTTTGAAAAAGACCCCGAAGCATCGGGAGTTGTTCTTTATGAAAAAGGAGAATATACTATTGCTTTAGTTCAAAATTATATACAACTTATAAAAAAAGTACACGTAAAAATAAAAGTATTAGATGCAAGTAAGTTTGACAAATCTACGGTGGATATCAATTTATATATAGGAAAAGAAAGTCGAGAAAAAATAAGAAAAATAAAAGCAGTTACTCATAATGGCAAACTACAGACCTATGTAAAAAAAGATGATTTTTATGATATTGATCAGGGCCCCTATTTGAATATAAAACGTTTTGCTTTTTCTAATGTTAAAGATGGTAGTGTATTAGAATACAAATACACGGTTCATTCTCCTTTCCTATTCAATCTAGGTAGTTGGGCTTTCCAAAGTGATTTGCCTACTATTTATAGTGAGTTTACTTCTAAAATCCCTTCAAATTATATTTATAATAGATCTCTTTATGGAAAACAAAAATTACTTATCAATGAAGCAAAAATTTTAGATAATTGTTTTTCCGTTCCTGGAGCCACTTCAGTTATTGATTGTGAAGTCACAAAATATGTAATGAAAGATATTCCGGCATTTAAAGAAGAGGCTTATATGCTGGCAAAAAAGAATTACATTTCTAGAGTAGACTTTGAGTTAATGGTATATTACGACTATAACGGAGTTAAAAATAAATTTTCTAAAAGTTGGAAAGATGTTGACAAAGAGTTTAGAACTGACAAAGACATTGGTCGGCAATTAAACAATAACAGTTATTTTAAAGATAAAATACCTGAAAACATTCTAACCATTACAGATGATCTAGAAAAAGCTAAAAAAATCTATACGTTTATACAAGATCATTATACTTGGAATGGGGTCCAAGGAATTTTTGGAAATTCAAGAGTAAAAAAAGCGTTTGAAAATAATACAGGAAGTGTAACTGAAATTAATTTATCTTTAATAAATGCTTTACAAGCTGCTGAGTTAGACACAAAATTAGTACTTCATTCTACTCGAAACAACGGACTTGCAAATACCAGTTATCCTGTAATTAAAGATTTTAATTACTCACTTGCTTTTCTTACCATTGGGGACAACAACTACCTATTAGATGCAACCGATAAGGAGATTCCTTTTAACACTATCCCTTTTAAAGCCTTAAATGTACAAGGAAGGGTTATGGATTTTAAAAAGGGAAGTTATTGGCATCTAATTGAGCCTAACCCTAAAAATATAAATTATATTTCTGCACAATTAACCTTAAATGAAGATGATATTATTACTGGGGAAGTAAACGAAGTACATACTGGTTACAAAGCAATTGATATTCGTAGGGAATTAAACAATATAAATGAATCTGATTATACTATAAAAAAGGAATCTTCGCTAAGTGAAATTGAAATTAGTGAATACTCTAACGAGAATAAGAAGGATTTATATAACCCCCTAAAAGAAAAATACTCTATCGAGTTTAGTCCAGAAATTGTAGCTGATAAAATCTATTTGTTTCCTTATTTCTTACAAGATAACTTTTCTGAAAACCCATTTAAATTAAAAGAAAGAAGCTATATGGTAGATATTGGCTACCCTATCACAAATACTTATATGCTTAGTTTGAATTTAAATAATTTATATGAAGTAGAACAACTCCCTCCCAATAAAAAAATAAAATTAGTAGGTGATGCTGGTGAATGCACTGTTTTTTACTCTTATAGCAACGGAAAAATAAATTTAAGGTTTAATTTTAAATTAAATAGGTATCGTTTTAGTCCAGACGAATACCAAGATTTAAAAGAATTTTTCAGTCAAGTAATAGATGTTCTTACAAAAGAGACTATTGTTTTGAAAAAACTTTAATCCTCACCATCCACATACCCCTGCAAATAAGAAAATCTTTCGGTAAGTTTCCCCTCATGGGTAGTCATTCTAGCACGATCTAATATCCCATCTTTATCCTTATTGAAAAAAGCAGGAATTACCTGATTAAAAAACATTTTACCAAATCCTTCACTTGCATCTTTTGGCAATTCACAAGGTAAATTATCTACAGCCATTACTGTAATAGCTCCTTTTGCATTATAAGCTACTTCTTTTTCAGTTTGAGGATCGTAACCATAAAATGGACCTGCTATGGTAGAAGCTCGTAATGTACTAGCTACAGGACCATCAACATCGCAAGATATATCGGCAATTAAACTTATTTTAAAATCGGGACGTTTTGCATCTTCTCTAGTAAATAAAAATGGAGCCTCATTGCCATAAAAATGACCCGCAATAAAAAAGTCACTTACTTTTGCATAAGGCATAAAATTACTTTCATAGCCTGAAGGATCCTCATAAAACCCTACCTTATTACCAGCTTTTCCATCTTTACGACGATTATATTCCATAACATCTATTAGACAATAAACTGGTTCAGAAAAATCTGATGTTAAATAAACAGTATCACTAACTTCATTAATTTTAAGATGGTCCAAAATTTCTTTTGCCCCCTTAGCTACTTTTCCGGTACCCGATAAAATTATTTTCAAATTTTGAGGCAATGTAATTTTATCTAATTCTACTTTAACCTCTTTAAAATCATGTAAGGTTTCCACTTTTGGTAAGTTAAAAATATTGTCTCTTAATCCTAGTGCCCTAAAACCGTTATAAGCACCTACCAAACCAGCATACCTGCCAAAACCAATAAGTCTTGCTCCATTTTCTTTTACAATGACTTCATGGTCATAAAATTCAATTTTTTTCTGAAGAATGGCCTTTAACAATCCTCTATTATAGGGTTGTTTTTTAATAGTATGACTAAAAAAGAAATATTTTTTATTTGGAATTAATTCCTCTATCGGCACTTCCTTTACCCCTAAAAGAACATCGCAATTTGAAACATCATTAGCTAATTCAATTCCAGCTTCTAAATAGGCTTCATCTTTAAAAAAACGGACTTCACTATTTTCTACTTTTAATTGAACCTCTGGAAAATTTTGAAGAACACTTTTACATCGATTAGGCGAAAAAACAACTCGACGATCTGGTGGATTTTTACGCTCTTTAATTAATGCGAATTTTATGGGCATAGGGTATAATTTTTGTCTAGATAAAAGGATAGCAAAGATACATTTAATATTATATCTTTGCCCTCCTCTCTTTAGGGAGAATGTTCTTTGATAAAAACATTTAGATAGCTTTTTAAAATTTATCTAAATTATTGGGGCCGACTGGTTTTGACAGCGGGTCTAATTGTAAGGTAAGCATGTCGAGCGCTGGGATACAGCTCGTAAATATCATATTTCACACTTTTTAAACGGCGAGAATAACTACGCCCTAGCTGCATAATCCGAATTATAGTAGGATAATGCCTCGGCCCGCAAGGCGGGCAAGCAGGAAGTTTCTCAAGAGCCTTGGTTTATGGCAATTGATCTAGAGACTTCGTAAATATAAACCTAGCTAGTATAGTGCTTTGATGTACTTGCGAAACTCAAATTAAAGATAAGCCATGCGTTGGTAGTTTTCAACCGGTAATTGGACGAAAATTTAAATGAAAACTAAACATGAAGAAAGCTTTATAATTGCACGTTTGGACGGGAGTTCGAATCTCCCCGGCTCCACGAACACTCACAACTGAGTTGTGGATGAAAAAAATAAAACCCATCAAGTTTACTTGAATGGGTTTTGTTGTTTTTAGACATCTGGCTTTAAAAGACAGGCTGTTGTAATTGCAAATCTGGAACAAATAAGATCTTTTTAAAAATCTCCCCGGCTCCACGACACTCAAGAAACCACGCCAAAAATGGTGTGGTTTTTTTATTTTATGGAAAAACTGAGCTTGCTCAACGTTTTGGAGTAAAATGAAAAAAACGCAGTGTAGACTGTGGGATTTCTTATTTGCAAATTTAAAGCCTCTGGAGATCAACATAAGTAATCTCCCCGTTTCCACTTTAAAAAAAGGGAAGCAAAAATTAGTGTAATTTTTGCTTCCCTTTTGTAATAAAATTCTTCTAAAAGAAGATTTTTTTAATCTTCAATAATCATTGGAACTTGTGCAGCTATATTAGCAGCAACCATTGCTTCAATTTTATTTTCTGCTTGGAAATATTTTGCTGCTTTGGCTGCAGGTAATATTTTTTTGAATTTTTTATAGTATGCCTTCTCAAGTTTAAGAGATGCTGTCTTAAAGTCCATTACTTGATTCCAAAGAACATCTGCTTTTTCATCAGTTAATATACCATATTCTTTTGCATATTCCTTAATTGCATTAATTCTTATATTTTGAACTTTTGATAATTCAAAGTCATATTCATTATAAAGCTCCCAAAATGGTGCAGACTCTGCTTCAGTTAATTCCATTACTTCAGCAATAACTGCTTTTTTCTCAGTTTTTAAAACTGACCGAACTACCTCGATATAATCATTTTCTGTTTGTGCGAAAAGACTTATAGAAATCAAACATAAGAATAAGGTAATAATAGTTTTTTTCATCATAATAAAAATTTAAAAATTAGTGTCTATTAATAACAAATATACTTTTTATAAGAAGGTTTTCATAAACAATACCATATAATAAATTGAATTTGACTTATATAAGTTAATTTTCTGTCTAAAGTAATTCCATATATTTCAAATATTTCTGTTTATTCTTCTTTAAAAAAATCAACATTAATACACCAAATAACCATTTTAAGA
Source organism: uncultured Flavobacteriales bacterium (assembly GCA_913063255.1). GTDB lineage: Bacteria > Bacteroidota > Bacteroidia > Flavobacteriales > Flavobacteriaceae > Marifrigoribacter. The sequence continues at coordinate 29,481 of CAJXYJ010000012.1, forward strand.
AATCACAAACAGAATTATAAGACAAAATAAAAACCGCAAAACTTTTTACAGTTTTGCGGTTTTAAATATATTTTATAATTAGCTAAAAGTTATTTTTCGGTTTTCAGCTTTTTCTCTTCCCAAGAGCTAATACCACCATCCATATCATAAACTTTAGAAAATCCCATTTTCTTTAATTTTTTTGCAGCATCAGCAGATCGTCCCCCCATTTTACAATACACATAAACGGGTTTGTTTTTATCTAGAGTTTTAACTTTTTCATAAAAGTCATCATCTGTTACACAAATATTTTGAGCTCCTTTTAAATGGCTTGCAATAAACTCTTCCTTAGTTCTTACATCTACTAATTGTACCGTATCATTATCATGTACCGCATCGTAAACTTGTTGTGGCGATATTACTTCAATCTCACCAATTAATTCAGAGTTTGAACTTGCTTCTTTACAGGACTGAAAACTAAAAGATAGAATCAGTGCGATTATAAACAGTAAATTTTTCATAGGATTGGCATTTATGGTTAGGCCCTGGTGAACTATTTTTCAAATGTTAATATTTTCGTAATTTTAATTACTCTTAATATATAGACGCTGAAAATATAGGAATGTTACAATTTTTAGATTCAATTTCTAAAAAAAACTTGTGAAATTAAACTTTTACTGAACAACCTATGGCTTTTGTCTCCTTAAGGCTTATTTCTTTACCAGCTAATAATTCATTAATCGCATTTGCCAAAAATCGTTCTTTAACAGAAGAAGCCTTTCGCACATTATCATCAATAGCTCCAATATATTTTACTATGTTCTTATCTCCTTCTTTTTGTATTAAATAAACATGAGGTGTTTTAGCTGCACCAAATTGAGCATATACTTTGTGGCTTTCATCAAACAAATATGGAAAAGTAAATCCTTTTTCCTTTGCCTTTTGTTGCATTAAAACAAAGGTGTCATCGGGTTGCACTTCTGGGTTATTAGGATTGATTGCAATAACAGGATATCCTTTTGTTTTAAATTCTGCATCCAATGCATTTATTCTATCTTCACTAGCAACCGCATATGGGCAAGTATTACAAGTGAAAATGACTATAAACCCTTTAGCATCTGAGAAATCTGAAAAGGAAATCCTTTTATTATCTACGTTTAGTAAATTAATATCTGTAACCTCTGACCCAATTTGATAGCCTTTAATAATGGGTTCTGTTTCAGTTGAAATAAAGCTACTTAAAACCACAACACTAAGTACTGCAATTATTAAAACGGTTAAAACTTGTTGTTTTTTCATAGTGATCTATTTTAAAATTGATTTTAATTCGATTTCTAGTTCCTCATAAGTAAATGAGCGTTCGTAAAATTTCCTTTCAGAATTAGAGTATATTATTGTTGCAGGAATTGCTCCACTCCAATTTTCATTCACTTTTGGAATCCATGAGTTTGCATCTGAATCGTCAAACAAAACTACTTCAGATTTAATATTACGTTTCTCCACAAAAGGAATTAATTTTTTTTCTAAATGTTCTGGGAAATCTAAACTTACCAATATTACATTTACTTTTTTAGTTTTGTATTCTGCATTTATTTTTTCAAATGCTGGTATTTCTTTTATACAGGGCCTACACCAAGTTGCCCAAAAATTAACCACATAGATGCTGTCATTCTTTTTATTTAATAATGGTTCTAGTTCTTTATAATTTAGAGATGGAATCTTAGTTGCAGTTAGATTTTTTTCAATTTTAATTTCTGAAGAATTTGCATCCTCTTTCTGAATAGAATTTACTTTCTTTTCAGCACATGCAAGAAAAAAAAGCATTCCAATAGCAATTATCATTTTTTTCATCCTTTAAAACTATTCATTTAATCGTATAATGAAAAGCTTTTAACAAGAGATTAATAATATTAGAAATAAGGACGATATTGATCCACTCTAAAATCTATAGTATTCATAGATGGGTTTTTAGCTTTCATCTCTTTATATTTTTGCAGACTACCTACAGCCCTATTAGCTGCTCCTGAAGGCGCAGTTAATGAAACCGTTTTAATCAACCTTTTAGAATTTGGAATTATAAATTGATGTATTCTTGGGACTTCATTGGAAACCACTTCAAATTTAGTATTATAAGTAGCCAAATGCTTTCTGAAAAAATACTCTGGTCCGTTTTTGCTATTTCCTCCCGTAAACAATAGCGTATCTATTTTCGGATACTTTATAAGCACTCCTATTACATCTCGAAGCTCCACATCTAGCATTCCAATATCTGAAGCATCTACCTTTTCTCTTTTAGCCAAAGCTACAATATCACAAATCCCAATTCCTCTATTAATTAAAAACTGTTTTCTTTGAGTTATAGCTTCTTCTGTAGTTTCGTATTTTAGATCGAGATTAAAAATAGTATTGAGTATTGGCCATAATTGCCCATCCCGACTTCCATAGCAAAAATTTACATCGTCTGCTTTTAAATCACCTGTTGTAAACCTTGGTGGCGGCAATGTGCCTACAATTAGCTTTGTTGTACTATCGAAAATAAAAGGAGGATATGGATGTGTATGTAAAAACACTATCGTATAAAAACGGGTTCGCTTTCATTTAGTGTAAATTCTTCACTGTATCCATAGCCATCTATAGTAAATCCTTTAACTTCATCTAAAGAATTCGCATCTGAATCTATTAAATAACGAGCCATACTTCCTCTGGCTTTTTTAGCAAAAAAAGAGATTATTTTTAATTTTCCATTTTTATAATCTTTAAAAATTGGAGAAATCACTGGGACTTTAAGTTTTGAAGCTTGGATTACTTTAAAATATTCCTGACTAGCAAGATTAACAAACAGCTCTCCTTCTTCTAATTCATGATTCAAAGCATCGGTAACGGTGCTTCCCCAGAAATCATATAAGTTTTTCTTTCGATTGATTTTTAATTGCGTTCCCATTTCAAGACGATATGGTTGCATTAAATCTAAAGGGTTTAAAACCCCATACATCCCAGATAAAATACGCAAGCTATTTTGCATCCCTTCTATTTTATCTTCTGGTAATGTATAAACATCAAAGCCAACATATACATCACCTGCAAATGCGTACACAGCAGGACGTGCATTGTTATTTGTAAAAGGTATTGAAAAATCTTGATAACGCTGGTAATTTAATTCCGCAAGCTTATCACTTATCCCCATTAGCTTTCCAATTACCTTCTTCGATTTACTTGCCATTTTATGATTAAGCATTTCTGCTTTCTCGATAAAAAGTGGCATAGAACTATTTGAAGAAGGTAAAGTACTTTCGTAGTCTAGGCTTTTAGCAGGAGATAAAACTATTTTCATTTAGAGTTTTTTATCAAAAAAATTATTGGTTGTTAGAATTCACAGAATACTTTTGCCATTTTTCAACACACTTTGCAATATCTTCAGGTATTGGTGATTCAAATCGCATGAATTCTTCCGTTGTTGGATGTATAAACCCAAGTGTCCTAGCATGTAAAGCTTGGCGAGGTAATACTTTAAAACAGTTGTCTACAAACTGTTTATATTTACTAAAACTGGTTCCTTTTAAAATTCTATCCCCACCATATCGTTCATCGTTAAACAAAGTATGTCCAATATATTTTAAATGCACTCTAATTTGATGTGTTCTTCCTGTTTCTAATCTACAGGAAACCAAAGTCAGATAACCAAGTCGTTCTATTACTTTATAATGCGTTACTGCGGGTTTTCCTTTTTCATCACCTTCTTCATCCTCTTCAAACACTGTGTTTTGCAGTCTATTTTTTGGGTGACGTCCAATATTCCCTTCAATAGTACCTTCATCTTCCTTTACGTCTCCCCAAACTAAAGCTACATATTCTCGCTCTGTTGTTTTATTAAAAAACTGTTTTGCGAGATGGGTCATTGCTCCTTCCGTTTTTGCTACCACCAGTAACCCACTGGTATCTTTATCAATTCTATGTACTAATCCTGGGCGATTGCTACTATTGTTAGGTAAGTTATCAAAATGAAAAGTAAGCGCATTAATTAAAGTTCCGCTATAATTCCCATGGCCTGGATGTACCACCATTCCTGGAGGTTTATTTACTACCAATAGTTCGTCATCTTCGTAAACGATATCAATAGGAATATCTTCAGGAACTAATAAAAGCTCATAAGGCGGGTGTTCAAAAAGAACCCTAACCACATCCTTTGCCTTTACTTTATAATTAGATTTTACAGGAACATCATTAACATAAATATTTCCGTCTTTAGCTGCTTTTTGAATTTTACTTC
>CAJXYJ010000013.1 GCA_913063255.1 uncultured Flavobacteriales bacterium
TGGTGAAATAGGATTAGGTTCCCGTTTAAAAAGAATTAGTGATCTTTTAATGAAAGAAACACAATTACTATATAAAAGTCAGAATATAGATTTTGACCCCTACCTATTTCCTGCCTTTAATACCATCATTAAATTAAAAAAAACAACCAATACAGAAATTCGGGATCTCCTGCATATCACACAACCTGCAGTAACTCAAAGTCTAAATAAACTATTTAAAAACGAATGGATTACATTAAAAATAGATGAACAGGACAAACGCAAAAAATGGATTACCCTATCCAGTAAAGGCGAAGCTCTTTATTCTGTATTACAACCCTTGTGGAATATTTTAGATAAAACGGTAAAACAATACACTGTTTTTCCAGCAGATTCTTTACTAGAGCATTTAAATTATTTTGAAGAGAAAATTAAAAACGGAGATTTTATGAAAACGATACAAGAACAAATTAAAACAGAATTAGAAATTAACATAGTTACCCATCAAGAGGAATATGCATCCCCATTTTACGATTTAAATATAGAATGGCTAGAAACCTATTTTTATGTAGAGGAGTTTGACAAAGAAGTATTAAGTAAACCTCAACAATATATAATAGACCCGGGAGGGCATATTTTTTATGCCAAACAAGGTGATGAAATTTTGGGAACAGTGGCTTTGATGAAAGAAAATGAAAAATCGTTTGAACTCACAAAAATGGCGGTAGCTCCCAATCAGAGAGGAAAAAAGATAGGACAAAAGCTCATGCAATATTGCATAGATTTTGCAAAGGAGAATAATTTTGATCGACTATTTTTATATTCCAACACCAAATTAGAAAATGCCATTTATATCTACCGTAAATTTGGATTTATCGAAATTCCAGTAGAAAAAGACAGCCCTTATGATAGAAGTAATATAAAAATGGAATTCCCGATAAACAGTAACTAAAAAGTGTTTTTATCCCAATGTATATTCCGATAAACGTTACTTTTGTTGATGATATAACACGTTACAAGCAAGCTGAAAAAAAAATGACAAAAAACTACTTCTTCATAATTATATTACTGATTTCACTAACAAGTTGCGGACAAGAAACATTTGAATTTGAAAGTAAAATAAATCCAGAAAAGATTTACACTCTTTCAATGAATATGTCATCAACGAATAATGTAAAGTATTTAACCGAAAGAACTGACCTGAAAGACAAAACCTCTGAGGGAAAATCTTCGACTGTAATGACGAGAATTACAACGACAAAAAAACTTGAAGAAAACGGACAATTTCCAGCGATAATAGAATATGGAAAAATAATTAAGATTGCAAATGGTAATAGAACTGAAAATCCGATTACAGGTACTATTGTAAAAGGATTTTATAAAGAGAATAGTTTAATAGTTCAAGAAGTAATTTCAGAGCAACTCAATGAGAAAACAAAAAATAGTATTAAATATGCATTAGAAAATGTCAAACCCGATATTGAATTTCCGAAAGAACATCTAAAAATTGGAGACAGCTTTGAACATAAAATGCCTATGTCAATACCTATAGATGGAGCAAATCCTGTAAAAATTGACATAATAAAAAATTTCACACTAAAGAGTGTGAAAAACAATATTGCTTCATTCAATATGAAAGAAATAATTCAACTTAGTACAGAAATTGAACAAGCAAATGTTATAATTTCAAATGGAACTGGAAATGGAATTGTAGAGTTTGATGTTTTAGAGAATCATTTAATTAAAAATAAAGCTTTCTTTACAATTGAACTGAATGTAAAAATAAATAATGAGTTGACTGTAAATACAATAGTTGAAATGAATTCTGAAATTTCAACAACAATCGAATAAAGCCAGCTTGTAACAACGTATATAAAAAATAGCGGTTTTGGTGATTATACGAAAGATAAATAATAAAATAAAGGTCAACTATAAACCGAAAAGTTAGTGCTTAAAAATCCGCTACTTTTCATATACAAAACCGTTAGCATTCATTCCCGAAATCATGATAATCAGAATTAAAAAAAATAATTTATATCACTCTTAACAAATATTTAAACCCATGATTTCTAAATTCTTCTTCTTTAAAAAAAATAATGAAGAACGGTTCGTTATTGGCCCAAAAGGTTTTAATAACAATCTGAATCATTCTCTAGATAAATTAGTTCTATGGAAGTTTCACAATAGCCATTCACATTCTTTTTTTTTAGTCTCTGAAGGTAGAATACTCGCTACATTCACAAAGTCTGAAAAACTTATTTCAGTATTAACTGAAGAGAATGTTCCTATTAAAGAAATTCTTATACCTAACGGTGAAATCAATAGTAATAATGCTATAATAGAGTGTGAAGATGATACAGTATTCGGTTTTAGAACTGGAGACTCCTTGTGTATTTTTTTTACAGTAACCATGAGAGGTAAAACCGTTATTTCTCATGATTTTTTCTGTAAAAGTAAATTAAATGCAGTTCAGAAATTAGATAAAGTTATTTCGAACATGTTTACAAAAAGTTTTCAATTTATATCTGAAATAGAACCCGATGATAAGGGGATGGCTCCCAAATGGATGAGTGGAATGATTGATGGTCAAGTTACCCAAGATTTAAAGCAAGATCTTAAGCCAGTAATCATCATTTCAATCATTATTCTCATCATTATTTTAGTTTCTATATTACCCGAAAATTAATATAATGAAAAAAAACTTTAAAAAAATAAGATACGAGCTTATGAAAAAACACAAAAACACAGGATTAAATCAACTATCAATGGCACTAATTATTTTGTCGATAATAAGCAGTTGTACCAGTACGACCCCAAAATATGAGCCTAGAGCTGGCGAACCAAATTTATTATTGATGACGGGTAGCTGGAAAGGCTTTACTATTGATGATAATGAAAACATCCATCAGAATTGGTTTGATGGCAAATTACAAATGAATGGAGAAAAAGCTGGTCAATGGGATATACTCAATTTCATTCCATTGAATTTGGAAGGAGAGCCAAAAGATGATAGTTATGGAAATAAACTTTATGTCACTTCTGGAAAAACCTCTTACTCTACAACAGAGTATCCAATATCAAATTGGAAACAAACAGATTCACTCAATTTTAAATGGAAACTGCTCGGTGACAGCTATAATGATGACAAGCATGGGGATTACAGAGATTATGTAACATTTGAGAGAGAACAAGATTCGCTAACAATCATTCGCGGAAGAATGATAATGGCAGATAGTACATTGGAAATATATTTTCACAGTCGCTATGGACAAATCAAAAAATAACGAAAGAGCTAATAGCGATTATAATTCTTTGTTCCTATCTGCCCGAAAGCCAGGGCTAAAGAACCATCAGATTTCCCACTTATTTATTAAATTAGTTGCTTAGCAATATTATATACTCATATTGAATCAAAGAATTAGCATATTAGGATGTGGTTGGCTTGGATTTGCTTTAGCTGTTGATCTAATAGAAAAAGGATATAGAGTTTATGGCTCTACCACATCTAATCCCAAAGTAAGTGAACTTGAAACTAAAGGTATCACCCCATTTGTTATTGATATAAGCAATAAGGAAATTAATATTTCCGATTTTTTAGTCTCAGACATTTTAATTATAGCTATTACATCAAAAAACAGTAATGACATTAAAAATCTAATAAAAAATATTGAAAAGTCTGAAGTCCGGAAAGTGTTATTTGTTAGTTCAACTTCCGTTTACCCTAATACAAATAGTATAGTTACTGAAGAATCTAATACGAATAATTCTCCCCTTGCCAATATTGAAAAATTATTTATTACTAATTCCTATTTTGAAACCACAATTATAAGATTTGGAGGTTTATTTGGTTATGATAGAAAACCTGGGGATTTCTTTAAATCTGATAAAAAAATAGAGAACCCGGAAGGCTATATCAACTTTATACATAGAGACGATTGCGTTCGGATTATAAAACAAGTTATTAAGAAGGATATATGGAATGAAGTATTAAATGCCTGTAGCGATAGCCATCCAACAAGACGAGAATTCTACTTAAAAGAAGCTGAAAAATTAGGGAAATCGAAAGTCACCTTTAATGAGAAATCTGAAAATAACTATAAGATCGTAAATTGTCAAAAATTGAAAAGTTTGTTAGATTATGAGTTTAAATATGCAGATCTTATGAAATATTAGAGCATATAGTCTACTTACAACTTTATAAATAATACTTATAATTCATTCTGGTTGAATAATGGGTATCCTCCTTTTTGTTATCTTTAGTTCCACGCAAAAACCATAATCTCATACGTTTTGCTACATTATAAACAAACTAAGCCGAAAATTGATTAGAGTAGGCGAAATAAACAATATACAAAATGGAAAATTCACATGTAGAAACTTTTAAAGCAGAAGCACAAGGCAATGGATGGCCAACCAAAGTAAGTATTACAGATACTCAATGGAAGCTTCAATTAGATGAACCCACAGAGGATGGTGGATCTAATTCTGGTGCTAATCCTATGCAATATTTTATCGCGTCTTTAGCTGGCTGTCAGAACGAACAGTCTCAAGTTGTAGCTGAAGAACTCTCTCTAAATATCACACAAGTGGATATAAATGTTGAGATTGATTTGGATCTTGCGGGTTTTATGGGAATGTCAGATAATTCTAATGGAAGTTATAAAAATGTACGACTTGACGCTGTAGTACATGGAGAAGCAACGGATGTACAAATAAAAAGCTTAGGAGAAAAAGTTGATGCTCGCTGTCCAATATTAGCTTTATTACGTACTAGTGGTTGTAATATAGAAAGCAGTTGGAGGAAAAAATAATTACTTTAACTTATAAAATAAAGAATAATGAAAAAAGCAATAGTATTCCTAATGTTAATTGGTTTGATGCTATCGTGTGATAATAATGACGATCAAGAAATAGAAAATCAAACAAATAAGGTAGTTTTACTGAAACTTGATTTTTTAACTAACATTTTTGAAGGAGGAAAAGAACTCGAATTCTCTCCTTCTCCAAGTTTTACTATTTCATCTACTTATCTTTCACCTGGTGATTTTGGCAGCATTCAGTTATATTATGATGAGCTTAATGAAAAAATATTTGATGGAACCATTATCTGGGGAGGAACTGGTGCTGTTACATATCCAACAGAAATTGATTTGCCAAATACATTTCCAATAACAAGTGATGAATTACCATTACCAGATATCGATAGGTTTGAAAAAGTGATTTATGATGAATTTGCTTATTACCCTGACCCAATAGAATATTCTAATATATGGAATTCAATAAATAATTTAGAAGTAGTTTCTAACTATCTAAATTCAAACCCAAATGGAAAGATTAGTTTATTTTTATATACACCAAGTGTTGGTATAGGAGATCCAGCAAAATGGGATTGGTTCATAATTCTAAAAAATTAAAAACATATATTGTTACTAGAGTATAGAAAATTCTATTAATTCTCGTTTGCCTACACTCCTTACATTATAAAATATTCACAAATATGTTAAACGTAAACTATAACTAAAGAAATACTATCTTCATCGGGACAATTAAAAACACACTATGATTACAAAATTTATCGTCCTAGCAATTTATGTCTCCATTCTATTTTTAATAGGAATTTTTGCCTCAAGGAGAGTCAATAGTATGAGCGATTATTATTTAGGAGGGAAAAAAATGGGTTTTTGGGCGGTTGCTTTTTCTGCCAGAGCAACTGGTGAATCTGGATGGCTTTTAATTGGTTTAACAGGAATGGGCGCAATGGCTGGTTATTCTGCCTATTGGGTGGTCCTTGGTGAATTGCTAGGGGTATTTATTTCCTGGCAATATATGGCCAAACTATTTAAAAAACGATCCGACGAATATAAAGCAATTACAATACCAGACTACCTTCAGAGTCATTTTAAATCTTCTACAAATACCCTTCGAATTATATCAGCCTCTACCCTAGTGGTTTTTGTTGTTATTTATGTCGCATCCCAAATGGATGTAACCGGAATCGCTTTCGAATCCATGCTTAATATTGATTATAAAATTGGCGCTCTTATTGGTTTCGCTATTGTTCTGGTTTATATTTTTATTGGTGGATTTGTAGCCGCTGTATGGTCAGATTTGTTCCAAGGAATTTTAATGTTTTTTGGTTTGGTTTTACTGCCCATTGTGGTATGGTTCTCTATGGATCATGGAACAGGAATCACAGAAGGATTGAACGCTATTGACCCAACACTAACACAAATAATGGGAAGAAGTGATGATGGATTAATGAACCTTTTTACCATTCTCGGTTTCTCCATGATTGGTTTGGGTTTCTTAGGATCCCCACAGGTTTATGTTCGTTTTATGTCTATTAAAAACGAAAATGAGATTGATAAAGGAAAATGGATTGCACTTCTTTTTACCCTCTTAACAGATGCAGCTGCAGTAACGATTGGTATTTTAGCTCGAGTTTATTTCACAGATAATGGGCAGGATCCAGAAGCAGTTTTAGGAAATGGCGGTGAAAATGTTTTAAGCATGATCACCAATGAGTTTTTACCAACCATTCTAGTGGCAATCTTTATTGCTATTGTGCTTTCAGCGATAATGTCCACAATAGATTCTCTTCTCATTCTTGCATCTAGTGCTATTACCCGTGACTTCTATCAGAAAATATTTAGACCAGATTTAAAAGATGAAGACCTAGCAAATTTTTCGAGATTAGTAACAGTCTTAATGGCAATAATCGCACTTGGAATAGCAATTCTTTTATACAATTTATATCCCAACAGGCAAGTCTTTTGGATCATGATATTTGGGTGGTCGGGTATTGCAGCCACTTTCTGTCCAGTAATTATTCTTTCTCTTTTCTGGAAGGGGTATTCTGAAAAAGGGGCCATTGCATCTATGATTACTGGTTTTTTCTCAGTAATATTTTTCAAGTTTGTGGTATCGAATATGGAAGGAATAGGGGATTATTTTAAAGAACTAGATGTACTAGCACCTTCTTTTGCCTTGGCCATGATTGTTGGATATATCGTTTCAAAAATATTTCCAGCCAAAAATGATGAAAAAGCATGCAGTTAACAATACTTATAATTAGAAAATGAGTAAATTACAAACACAATTAATCACATATATATAGGTTTATAAAAACAACCATTTAAAAGAAAATATTATGTCAAAAGGAAAAGACTCCAAGAAAAACGTAAAAAAAGAACCTGCTAAAACTGCTAAAGAAAAAAAAGCAGAAAAGAGATTAAAGAAAGCTAGATAAGGTTATTTATATTCTAAAATATTAGCGCACTAAGTTTTATTATTAATAGCGACTTGAATTTAAACTCAAGCCGCTATTCTTTTTTTATTTTGTAAATTACTTACCGAATAGTTGTTATTGAAACTTAACATCTGCTCATACACAGGCTATTAGCCGAAGATAAATTTATTAACCTAATTAACCACAACATGGATTTAGCAAATAAAAATCAAATTAACCCCTCTAAAATAATGCAAATTGGAATGGGGTTTTGGGCGTCTAAAACTTTACTTACAGCAGTTAATTTACAGCTCTTTACACATCTAGCAAAAGGAGATATGCCCGGTAAAGAAATTCAAAATAATCTTGGTCTAAATCACAGATCTCTTTTTGACTTTCTCGACACTTTAGTTGCATTAGGATTCCTAAAACGTACTGGATTAAAAGAGAATGCCAAATATGGAAATTCAGAAGATTCTAATTTGTTCTTGGATAAAAATAAACCAAGTTATATGGGTGGTATATTAGAAATGGCTAACAATAGATTGTATCCTTTTTGGAATGATTTAGAAGAGTCTCTAAAAACAGGCAAGCCACAAAATGAAACAAAAAATGGTGGCAAGCCACTATTTGAAGCTATTTACGCAAATGAAGATCGGCTACGGGAATTCATACATGGTATGGGTGGTGTACAAGCAGGGAATTTTATGAAACTAGCTCATGATTTTGATTTTTCAAAATATAAAACAATCTGTGATGTAGGTGGTTCAGGTGCAAATCTTTCCATACATATTGCAAAAAACAATAGCCATATTAAATGTACTTCATTTGATCTCCCTCCTGTAGGTCCAATTGCAAAAAAAAATGTGGAAAATATGGGATTAAGTGATAGAATAGAGGTCAGTTCAGGAGATTTTTTCATGGATGAATTACCACGTGCAGATGTAATTACCATGGGAAACATTCTTCACGATTGGGGAACTGACGACAAGCTAATGTTAATTAAAAAGGCCTATAATGCTCTACCGGAAGGAGGTGCCCTTATTGTTATTGAAAATATTATTGATGATGATAGAAATAAGAATGCTTTCGGTTTAATGATGTCATTAAATATGGCAATAGAAACAGAACAAGGTTTTGATTTTACAGCCTCAGATTTTAATCAATGGGCAAAAGAAGCTGGTTTTAGCAGTACATCTGTGATGCCTTTAACTGGTCCATCAAGTGCTGTTATTGCTATCAAGTAATTACCTTCACCAATAAATTAATACAAATAAATGAATTTGAATAAAATAGAAGAAACTTGGAAAGAGTATTCTAAGTTAAAAAACATAGAATTAAAATTTAAAGAACGTAATCAAGGTAATGTAATTCAATCTCATTATTTAATTAATTATACCAATGAAATAGCCACCTTTAGTTTTATTGGAATATTATGGAAATCTGCCGAAGGTCAAAATACAGACAAAACATCTATTATTGTAGAATTTGAAAATAGGTTAGCTATAAAAAATTTTGAATTTAAAACTTCGAACAAATTAAAAGACAGCCTTTCTAAAGATAAATCAACTGATTTTGAAAAAAGTATTTTAAAAGATCTTGAAAAATTTGATGCAAATAATATCACTCTAAAAGACAATTTTATTAGAATGGATACAAACCATATCTTTTCTACTATAGAAGATTTTAATCTTGTTTCTGATTTAATATTAAAGTTAAAAACAACAGGTAACAACAAAGAGAATTAATTGCATCTGAATTTCCTATCTTAGTTTCTTAATTCAAGAATAAATCATGAAAAAAACACTATTCTTTATATCGATAATCCTTTTAGTAAGTATTGGATCTACAAAGGCAAACAATCCAAAACACAAAACCCTTATTAAAATGGAATCCCCAGCAGATTCTATACGATTGGCAGAATTGGATCATTATTGGGAAAAATTAGCCCAAACGGTAGAAGAAGGAGATTTTGAAGGCTATAAAGCGCTATACCATAGTGACGCTGTTGTTGTATTTACAAGCGGGGAAAATAAAACTTCCGTACCAATAGAAAAGGCGCTAGCTGCTTGGAAAAAAGGCTTCCATGATACCAAGAAAGGCAAGCAAAATGATAAAGCTGAGTTTCGTTTTTCACAAAGAATTGGAAATGAAACCACTGCACATGAAACAGGAATTTTCATATTCTCATCTACAGATAATAATGGAAAAATTAAAGAGAAGTACACCATACATTTCGAAATGCTTCTAGTAAAAAAAGATAATGCATGGTTTGTTTTAATGGAATATCAGAAATCTGAAGCCTCCAAAGAAGAATGGGATGCGTTGAAATAGTCATCCATATGTTTATGTTATAAAATGATAAAGCTTTAAAAACAAGGCTATTGTAATAAATTAATAATATGAAATGTCAAAAGCATCTATTTAATATAAAGGAAAATATCCACTACTTAAATTGTGCCTACAAAGCTCCATTATTAAAATCTTCTGAAGAGGCCTGTATTAAAGCATTAATTAAAGAAAGAAATCCATCAGACATAATAGCTGATAATTTTTTTAATGTCACTGAAGAAGTACGTGGCTATTTTGCTGAAATAATTAATTCTTCGTCCAATAACATAGCAATTATACCTTCCACTTCTTATGGTTTCAGTTCCGTATTAAATAACATTGAAGGAAAAAAGAATGGAAATGCTATTACCATTCAAGATGAATTTCCAAGTGGTTATTTTTCAATTAAAAGATGGTGTAAGGAAAACTCAAATGAACTCTTATTAATTAATCCTGATGATGATCAAATATTAATTGGTGAAAATTGGAACGACAATCTAATAAACCAAATTACAGAGCAAACCTCCATTGTTTTAATATCTTCTGTTCATTGGATGAATGGTATCCGCTTTAATTTGGAAAAAATTGGGCAAAAATGTAAAAAGGTTGGTGCAAAATTTATTGTCGACGGAACACAATCTGTTGGTGTCCTAAAAATGGACGTCAACAAATACAATATAAGCGCTTTAATTTGCGCTTCGTATAAGTGGTTATTTGGTCCTTACTCAGTAGCTTTAGCATATATTAATGATGATTTTAATCAAGGCAAACCTCTGGAAGAATCATGGATGAATAGAGTGAATTCTGAAAACTTTAGTGCATTGACTAACTATGAAGATACCTACCAATCTAATGCAGGGAAATTTAATGTTGGAGAATCCAGTAATTTTATTTTAATGCCGATGCTTAGGGAGTCTCTAAAACAAATAATGAAGTGGAAGCCAAATGAAATAGAAGCATATTGTAAGTCGCTTATCCAACCACTTATCAATTACTTAGAAAGTTTAGGTGTCGCTTTTGAAAAAGAAAAATACTTTTCAAACCATTTGTTTGCCCTTCAATTACCTGCAAATATTAACATGGAATTATTGAAAAATAATTTAATAAAAAACAATATTTACACTTCTATAAGAGGAAATTATTTGAGGGTTTCTGTAAATGTATTCAATGATGAGAAAGATATTCTGAAATTAATTAATGTGATAAAGCAAACAAATATATAGAGTAAAAACTAATTAAAAAAAATATGAAAATAGATTCATTTAATGAAAATTTAGATTTTAACGACCATAAAATTGTAACAAAGGTGCTTTTAGAATCTTCATTTTCAAAAGAGATAAGAATCCTTTTAAAACAAGGACAAATTATGAAAGAGCATAAGGCTCCATATCCTATAATAGTTCATCTTTTGGAAGGTGCTATTAATTTTGGAATTCAAGGGAAGATACATTTGTTGAAAAGTGGCGACATTATTACTTTAGGAGCTAATATTCCTCACGACTTAGAAGCTTTAAAAGACAGTATCGTTCGTTTAACACTTTCAAAACAAGATAAAACAGAACGTGTAGAAAGGGTTATTACAAATTCATAAAAAAATACTTGATTATATTTATAGACCCCATTATATTGGCTGATCTAAAATACGCTTTGTCAACATCTTATACTGGTTCTATAATTCTTCTCGATTTACTATATTGCTTCTTTATATATAAAATTGATTTTCAAGTTTATGAATCCATCTAAATCGTATCGCTCCTCATTTTTATTACTAACTACATTATTTTTCCTTTGGGGATTTATTACAGTGTTGGTAGATTCATTAATACCTCGATTAAGAGAGTTGTTTACACTTTCTTACTTTCAAGCAGGAATGGTACAATTTGCCTTTTTTGGAGCCTATTTTTTACTCTCCATACCAGCAAGTTATATACTTTCCAGAATTGGATATAAGAAAGGAATTATTTTAGGCTTAGTTACCATGGCCTTGGGTTGTTTGCTATTTTATCCTGCGGCTTCTTATCGTGAATTTGGAATTTTTATGTTAGCCTATTTTATACTAGCGGGTGGGATGACCATATTACAAGTAGCAGCAAATCCCTATGTTGCTGTTTTAGGTTCTGAAAAAGGCGCATCCAGTAGATTGAATCTATCACAAGCCTTCAATTCCCTAGGAACAGCGATTGCTCCTGCCATTGGTGCTTTATTTATTTTAAGTGATAAAATAAAATCTAGTGATGAAATTGCAGAACTTTCAATATCAGCAAAAGAAATCTATTTAGCTAATGAAGCTGCTGCTGTACAAAACCCTTTTTTAGGATTAGCAATATTTATCATTTTAATTGCTGGTGTTTTCCTTTTCGCTAAACTTCCAAAACTAATAAGTGAAACCTCAACAGGAACTTATTGGGAAGCCTTAAAACAAAAAAACTTGATGCAAGGAGTATTAGGGATTTTGTTTTATGTTGGTGCAGAAGTTGCTATTGGAAGCTACTTGGTAAATTATTTTTTAGACATGAATCTTGTGGAAGTCATTAAAGAAAATGGCTTTATGAAATCTATTGCTGAAGGGTTTCTCAATTCTAATCTCGCCGAAAACGACACTAAAGCAATTGTAGGTGTATTTGTAACTTTCTATTGGTCTGGAGCAATGGTAGGCCGTTTTATAGGATCTTATCTTACCAAGATCATTAAACCAGGGAAGGTATTGGGAATATTTTCAACACTAGCAATTGCATTAATTCTACTATCTATTGGCACCACTGGCTTGCTTAGTATGTGGAGTATTTTAGCAGTTGGTTTATTTAATTCCATCATGTTTCCAACTATTTTTACTTTAGCCATCGATGGGATTGGAGAATTAAAACCTAAGGCATCGGGTTTACTATGTACCGCCATTGTTGGTGGAGCCCTTATCCCACCTTTGTATGGATATTTCACAGATATTATTGGTTTTAAAGCGGCCTTTATTATTATAATAATTTGTTATGCCTATATTTTATGGTATGCTTATAAAAATTCAAAAAAAAACATTTCACATGTATAAAAAAATTGCACTATTAGTTCTCATAGGATTTGTGTTAAGTTGTAATACGAAAGACTCTTCCGAATTAAATTCAGAAAATAAGTTAGTTTTAACTTCTACAACAATCGATTATACTTCGTATGTAAATCCATTTATTGGAACCAGTAAAATGGGCCATGTATTTCCTGGAGCTACGGCACCTTTTGGAATGGTGCAATTGAGTCCGCAAACCAATTTTGAAGTTATGTTTAACGAAGATGGCAAATACAATTCAGAAACCTATGAATACTGTGCAGGCTACCAACATCGAGATTCTACTATTATAGGTTTTGCACATACCAATTTAAGTGGTACGGGGCATTCAGATTTAGGAGACTTTCTAGTTATGCCAACAACAGGGAATTTGGTTTTAGATCCTCTTGAAACAAAAGAAGGAGAAAAAGGATTTTATTCTACATTTTCACACGAAAAAGAAGAAGCTTCTCCTGGATATTATAAGGTAGATTTAGATAGTTATAGCATCAAAGCAGAACTCACAGCAAGTGATCGGGTTGGGTTTCACCAATATACATTTCCAAAAACAGAAGAAGCTCATATTATTTTAGATATGGTCTATAATGTGTATCACCATGACAATAAAAATGTATGGACCTTTATTCGTGTAGAGAACGATTCTTTAATTACTGGTTATAGACAAACAAAGGGATGGGCAAGAACCAAGAAAGTGTTTTTTGCTATGCAGTTTTCAAAACCTTTTAAAAGTTATGGCCATAAAAAATACGATGCTATTACCTACGATGGTTTTTACCGACGTTTTAATCAGGAGGAAAATTTTCCAGAAATAGCTGGAAAAGATATCAGAGCATATTTTAATTTTGATACTAAAGAAGGTGAAAAAATCAATATCAAATTTGCATTATCGTCGGTAAGTACAAATGGTGCTTTAAAGAATTTGGAAACGGAAATTCCACATTGGGATTTCAATAAAACCAGAGAAGAAACCAAAGCTAAATGGAATAAGGAATTGTCAAAAATTGAAATTACAACATTAACAGATGGAGATAAGACCAACTTCTACACCGCCTTGTATCATACCAACTTATCCCCAATACTATATGAAGATGTGGATGGTCAATACCGTGGTTTAGATCAAAATATTTATACATCAGAGGATTTTACAAACTATACCGTATTTTCACTTTGGGATACTTACCGCGCCTTACATCCATTATTTAATATTACACAACCAGAGCGCAATAACGATATGATAAAATCGATGCTTGCACATCACGATCAAAGTGTTCACAATATGCTACCCATTTGGAGTCATTATGCAAATGAAAATTGGTGTATGATTGGGTATCATGCTACTTCGGTAATTGCCGATGCTATGGTGAAAAATGTTGGTGATTTTGATTCTAAACACGCTTTACAAGCTTCCGTAAATACTGCAACTGTTCGTTATTTTGATGGCATTGGGGATTATATAGATTATAAATATGTGCCAGATGATAAAAGCCATTCTTCCGTTTCTAAAACATTAGAATATGCTTATAACGATTGGTGTATTGCTCAAATAGCAAAAGAGGTTGGCAACAAAGCTACAGAAGAAGAGTTTATGGGGCGTTCTGAATATTATAATAATGTTTACGATCCAAAAATTGGCTATATGCGTCCAAAATTAGCCGATGGAAATTTTAGAAAAGACTTTGATCCTATGGATACGCATGGTCAAGGGTTTATTGAAGATAATGCATGGAATTATGGTTTGTATGTACCACAAAACATTGATAAAATGGTAACGATGATGGGAGGAAAAGAAAAATTTAGTATGCATTTAGATTCATTATTTACACAAGATATTGATGAAAAATATATCGCAAAACATGAAGATATCACAAGGGATGGGATAATTGGAAATTATGTACACGGAAACGAACCTGGACACCATATCCCCTATTTATACAATTGGACAGGTCATCCAGAAAAAACACAAGAACGAGTACGGATGATAATGAACACTATGTATGCTCCTACCGTAGACGGTCTTTGTGGTAATGATGATGCTGGACAAATGAGTGCTTGGTATATTTTTAGTAGTTTAGGATTTTACCCTGTAACACCGGGCTCTACAGATTATGCATTAGGAAGTCCTTTAATTAAAGAAGCAATCATTCATTTAAATAATGGAAAGACCTTGACTATAAAAGCAACGAATCAGAGTAAAGAAAACATTTATGTAAAAAGTGTTTCCGTAAATGGAAAAATTATTAATGAGACATTATTATCGCATAATGATATAATAAATGGAGGTGAGGTTATTTTTGAAATGGTAAACAATTCAAACTTGGACTAGAGATGAAAATCTTTTAATAAGAAATAAGAATGAATAAAAAGATTGGATTAAAGGAAGCGATTTCAATTGGTATTGGAGGAATGGTCGGTGGTGGTATTTTTGCAGTATTAGGATTAGCTGTTGCATTAGCAAAAGGTGGAACTCCAATTTCTTTCTTAATTGCAGGTCTTATTGCACTTATCACCTCTTATAGCTATGTAAAATTATCTCTTAAATATCCCGATAGAGGTGGTACGGTTAAGTTTGTCAATCAAGGATTTGGTATTGGCCTTTTTAGTGGCGGCATCAATAATTTACTCTGGTTTAGTTATATTATTATGCTGGCATTATATGCTTCCGCATTTGGTTCTTATGCTCCAAATTTATATGAACTTACTAGCAACAAAGTATTAGACTCTCACATTTATGCTTCTTCCATAATTATAATTGCAACAGCTATTAATTATTACAGTATTTCTGTGGTTGGAAAAATAGAATCTTATGCTGTAATCATTAAACTCATTATTTTATTATCCTTTGTTGGGTTTGGTTTGTATGGCTTATTCGGAAATCCACACATAGAACAATTATCTTCCAAACATTGGGAATCTCCTTTTAAACTACTTACCGCAGGAATGGTGATTTTTGTTGCTTATGAAGGTTTTGAACTTATAGCCAATGCTGCACCAGATATTAAAGACCCAGAAAAAAATATACCAAGAGCCTATTATTGGTCTGTAATCTTTGTGATATTCTTATATGTTGTTATTGCAGCAATAACAGTTGGTTCCTTAGAGTTTAGTGAAATTGCAACTGCTCAAGATTATGTGTTAGCAGAAGCAGCTAAACCTATGCTTGGCAAAGTTGGTTTTACAATAATAACAATAGCAGCATTAATCTCTACATTTTCAGCAATAAACGCTTCTCTTTACGGGGGCAGTAGAGTAAATTATGAGATTGCAGAAGATGATGAATTGCCCAAACAATTTACTTGTATGTTATGGAATCAGCCAATAGGCTTATTTATTACGGCAATAGCTACATTGATTTTAGTAAATACTTTACAATTAGAAAGCATATCCACCGCAGGAAGTGCAGGGTTTTTATTGATTTTTGGAGTGGTGAATTTAACAAGTTATAAACTCTCGAAAGAAATTAATGCGAAAAGAAGTATTCCACTTTTGGGAGCGATATTTTGCTTTGTAGCTATGGCGGCATTGCTCATTCAACATTATTCTGAAAGTAAAACAGATGTTTATATCGCTATAGGAATTATTATAGTTAGTTTCTTAATCGAGTATTTCTATAAAAAAATGGAAAGGAGTCGAAAAACTACATAACTTTAATTTAATGATTAAACGACTAAATAACAAAGACTCGGAGGTTTCTAAGCAAATACGGACTGTATTTCAGGCTTCCTATGCTGTGGAAGCAAAATTGTTGAATGCAATAGATTTCCCTCCCTTAAAAAGAAGTTTGGAGAGTTATATTAAAAGTGATAATGATTTTTATGGTTTTGTCGATAAAGAAGAATTAGCTGGAGTTATCGAAATCAATCATAATAAAAAAGTTACGCATATTCAAAGTTTAGTAGTACACCCTATTTTTTTCAGAAAAGGAATTGCTCGAAAATTAATGGAATTTGTTTTAACCTTTTACACCTCGAAAACCTTTATGGTAGAAACCGGAGTGGAAAATGAACCAGCTAGTCTATTGTATAAAAAAATGAACTTCAGAGAAGTAAAGCAATGGGATACTCCGTTTGGTATTCGAAAAATAAGATTTGAAAGAGAAGGTGATAATTTAATGAAAACCAAATAAAAAAACAATGACCAAATTTACTTTAGCAAATACCGAATTAGATTATAACACGATAGCTAGTTTGGCAGAAATAATTTGGAAAGAACATTATATTTCAATTATAGGGGTTCAGCAAGTGGATTATATGCTTGAAAAATTTCAATCTGCAAAAGCAATAAAAGAACAAATCTTGGATGGCGCTTCTTATTTTATTATTAAGAATCAAAATACTAATGTTGGTTATCTTTCTTATTCTAAAAAAAACGATTCCTTATTTTTAAGTAAGCTCTATGTTTTAAGCTCTTCAAGAGGAAAAGGTTTTGGTAAATCTGCTATGAAATTTATTCAAGATGAAGCAGAAAAAAAGGGATTTACGAGTATTTCTTTAACTGTAAACAAATACAATACAGCATCTATTAAAGCCTATGAGAAAATGGGTTTCAAGAAAATAAAAGCTATCGTAATGGACATTGGTAATGGTTATATCATGGATGACTACTTTATGGAAAAAAGTTAAATCCTTAAAACTAGTAGATTATCCTAATTCAAGGCTAACTATTTACAAGTCTATCCCAAAGTTCTTATTATATTTGAAAAAAATATAATATGAAAAGGATTTATCTTCCATCATTTTTAGTTGCTTTAGTAGCTATCATTTCTATAGTAGTTTTTAAAAACAATGAGAATAATTCTAGTGTAGCTCTTGAGCAATCCAATTTGCAAGAACAATATCCAAGCGAATGGATGTATAATCAAAGAGCCTATCCTAACAATTTTATAAATTCTGAAGCTATAGAAAGCGCCATTGCGCAATCTAAATCTATAATAGAAAATAGAGCTTCACAAGGAACAGATTGGACACTTGTTGGCCCATTAAATACCGGAGGGAGAATTACCGATGTTGCTATTTCACCAGATAGCGATGATATTTTTTATGTAACTACACCAGTTGGTGGAGTTTTTAAAACCACAGATAGAGGTCAAAACTGGACTCCTATATTTAATGATATTGGCAAACCTTCCATAGGTAATATTGCCATCGCACCTTCAAACTCACAACGTATTTATGTTGGAACAGGCGAGGCAAATGGTAGTGCTACATCTGGAGCTTTCTTTGGCAATGGAATATATCGATCTAATGACGCTGGAGAAAACTGGATCCACAAGGGATTACCAGAAAGTAATCATATTGGGCGTATTGTTGTAGACCCTTCAGATCCCGATAGAGTTTTTGTTGCGGCTACAGGAAAGCTTTATGGTTATAACTCAGAAAGAGGAATTTACAGAACTACCAATGGTGGAGACGATTGGGAGCAAGTATTATTTGTAACCGATTCTACTGCAGCAATAGATGTTGCAATTAATTATAACGATACCGATATTATTTTTGCATCTATGTGGGAACGCACTCGTAAGCCTTGGCAACGATCTTATGGCGGGGAAACCTCAGCAATTCATAGATCCCTAGATGGAGGCGATACTTGGGAAGAACTAGGTGCTATTAATGGTTTACCTGCTCCTAATTTACAAACAGGTAGAATTGGAATCGCAATATCAGAGTCTGACCCATCCATTGTTTACGCTCGATATACCACCAACGAAATCACTAATGAATTTAATGGACTCTATAAATCTATAGATAATGGTACCAATTGGATATTGGTTACTCTAGATGACCTATTAGGTATTGACTCACAATTTGGTTGGTATTTTGGAAATATTAGAATTAATCCAGAAGATCCTGATGAAGTTTATGTTCTTGGGCAAGGAATTGCAAAGACTACTAATAGTGGTGATAACTGGCAATCGGTTTCGGGAATGCATGTAGATCACCATGCCCTAGAATATTCTAGAAATAATAATGATTTTATACTCGCTGGAAATGACGGTGGAGCTTATTTATCAGAAAATGGAGGCACTACTTGGTTTCATTTTGAAAACCTACCAATAACTCAATTTTATAATATTGAGGTAGACCAAACACAACCGGAAAGATTGTATGGAGGTACTCAAGATAATAATACTATTAGAACAACAACCGCAGGAACAAATGATTGGAATTCTGTTTGGGGTGGAGATGGTTTTCATGTAAATGTAGATTCAGAAGATAATAGCTATATCTATGTTGAGTCTCAATGGGGAAACTTAGGTAGATCCGTTAATGGAGGAGCTTCTTTTGCTTCCGCAACAAGTGGTTTGGATTATGACAGAACCAATTGGAATACTCCAGTTATCATTTCTCCATTTAATACAGAAATTGTGTATTTTGGAGCAAATAAATTGTATTCCTCTACTCATGCAGCACTTTGGACTGCTATTAGTCCAGACCTTACAAATGGCCAGCACCCAAGCGGTTCGTTGGCATACGGAACATTAACTGCAATTGCAGCTTCTTATAATAATCTGGATGTTATTTACACTGGAAGTGATGATGGTAAATTAAATGTAACTTTTGATGCAGGTATTACCTGGGAAACTATTAGCGATAATTTACCAGATAGATATATAACCTCACTTGCTATCTCTCCTAGTAATGATCAGGTATTGTATGCAACCTTTTCTGGGTTCGGTGTTTTAGATTATACTCCTCATATTTATAAAACTACAGATGGTGGACAAAATTGGATTGATATCTCTTCCAATTTGCCGAGTATTCCTGTTAATGATGTTATTTTACATTCTTCTGAAGAATATATTTTTCTAGCAACAGATTTAAATGTTTGGTATTCTGAAAACGATGGCGGTACATGGAATATACTTGGAAACGAGCTTCCTTTAACCATTATAAGAGACCTTAAATTACATGAACCTACTAATATGCTATATGCGGGTACTTTTGGAAGATCTCTGCATAGCTATAATCTAAGTGGTCTTATACTTGGTATGGAAGATGATTTTATAGCATCAGAAGATATTATAATCTATCCAAATCCTGTACAAACTGAATTTACAATTGATCATCACATCTCTTCGGAAGGGATTATTAAACTTTATGATAGTTCTGGAAAAGAAATAAAAACGTTGTTTCATGGAAATCTTGGTGATTCCTCAAAAATGACATTTTCTAGAGAAGGAATTTCAGCTGGAGTCTATTTTGTTAGTATTCAAGATGGGATACAAACAATTTCGAAAAAGGTGCTAATTCAATAATAGCAATTGAATAAAGGTACGTTTATCACGAAACCTATGCGGATACATAGTACCTTTAGTAATGATATAACAAGTTGTGAATCATTAAATAACAAAAAACAAACATGAGATTACAAAAATACATTTTAACAATTCTAGGACTTATTTTATTCTTTCCGTCAATCGCCTTTAGTCAAGGTGAAAAGATAAAATATGAGCACACCCAATTAAGTGACCACGCTTATATCATCACTCGTACAGGGAGTTCACCTGCCCGTAGGTCGAATATGGGAGTGATTATTGGTGAGAAAGGCTTATTGCTCATCAATCCTTTATTCAGCGGGGATGAAGTGGATCAGTTTATGAATGCATTACAGAAGATTTCTGATATGCCCGTAAAATATGTCATTAACAGTAATTGGGATAATTATAACATTGCCGCCAATTGGTACTTCAAGGACAAGGATGTACTGATTATTTCACATGAAAATATAGTGTACCATAGGAACGTCCACACTCAATTGTTATTTAAGGATAAATTCTCTTTGGATATTGGAACGGAATCAATCATTGCCTATAGGAGTTTGGGGCATTCATTTGGCCACATCAACATTCACATTGAAAATGCTAATACAACTTTTATGTCCGACAGTTATAGAAGCCAATGGATGACAATAGAAGGTCCCTTTGGGCTAGAAGGTCATTTTAATGGCATTGATATGGCTTTAGAGATGGGTGATCAGAACACCAAATACGTTTCTGGAAATACTACAGGTAAAATTATTAGCAACAGAGAAGATTTGAACAATGAAAAAAAACTTCGTTCAAGATTTTCCAATCGCGTGTTTGAATTAAGGCAACAAGGCAAATCAAACGAGGAAATATTAATGGATGATGCAATTGTAGGCTTATTCAAACAATATGACTTATATCAATACATCACAGATGAAATTGCGGATTGGGTAATTAATCCTCTTTTCTACGATGAAAAAGCCAAGGCACCAATACTTTCTTTCAGTCAACTAGAAAAATACGTGGGGACGTATAGTTTAAAAGGCAAAAGCGATGTAGAAATTTTTATCGAAAATGGTCAACTATTTTCTAAAAGTGTTGGTCAATTTTATTTGAAATTGGTACCTACCTCAGACACCCATTTTTGGCCTTACATGCAAAGCCTGAATGTTTATCAAATTTTTGAAATGGATGATGAAAACAATGTCCTTGGATTTACAATTGAACATGGTGGAGCAACCTTGAAATACACAAAAAACAAATAATGCTCCTTTCAATAAGATTATTCTGAATTTATAGGAAAGTATTCTGAATAAACGATTCACAACACCGTATAAAATTAATTGCTAGTACAAGCTTAATTACGAAAATTCCTGAGGATTTTCTATTCAGTTTGTATTTACTAAATTAGTTGCTTAATCAACGCAAAAAATCTTATACAAACACGATAACCATTAAAAATATGATAAAAAGGAGATCATAGCAAGTCTATTATCTCTGAAGCTGTTTCTAGCTCTTGAAAATTAGTATGTTGAACTTCTTCTGCAACCATTTCATGTGCCCAAGTAGTGTGGAATGGAATATGAATTGCATAAGCCCCAATATCCAATACGGGTAGGATATCCGATTTCATCGAATTTCCAACCATCAAAAACTCTGTGGGATTACAATCTAAGTGTTGGATTAACTTTTTGTAATGCATTGGCGTTTTATCGCTCATTACCTCAATATGATGAAAATAACTTTCTAGTCCAGATTTTATTAGTTTTCGTTCTTGATCTAATAAATCTCCTTTGGTTGCCATCACCAATCGGTATTTTTTGGAAAGCTCTTTTAAAGTATCTTCAATTCCATCAATTAACTCAATAGGCATATGAAGCATTCTTTTACCAATGGCAATTAATTTTGAAACTATCGAAATTGGAATTTCTTGTTTAGAAACTAATATCGCTGCTTCAATTAATGATAAAGCAAAAGGCTTGATGCCATAACCGTAAGTAGGGAGATTTTTCATTTCAATTTCAAAAAGAATTTTATGACTTTCTTCTTTCGGCATAAACCCTTTTAAAAGCTCACAAAACTCCTCTTCTGCATCTCTAAAGTATGGTTCATTCACCCATAAAGTATCATCGGCATCAAAGGCAATTACTTTTATCCCATTAAGTTTCATTAGCGAATCAACTTTTTATATTTAATTCGTTTTGGCATTAAATCTCCACCCAAACGTTTTTTCTTATTCTCTTCGTAATCACTAAATCCACCTTCGAAGAAATACACTTGACTATCGCCTTCAAAAGCAAGAATATGTGTACATACTCTATCTAAAAACCAACGGTCGTGAGAAATTACAACGGCACATCCTGCAAAGTTTTCTAAACCTTCTTCTAAAGCTCTTAGGGTATTTACATCCAAATCGTTGGTAGGCTCATCCAATAACAAAACATTTCCT
Source organism: uncultured Flavobacteriales bacterium (assembly GCA_913063255.1). GTDB lineage: Bacteria > Bacteroidota > Bacteroidia > Flavobacteriales > Flavobacteriaceae > Marifrigoribacter. Next base: position 22,286 of record CAJXYJ010000013.1, read on the forward strand.
TCTTCTTTAAGAGTCATCGCTAAATGCAATCTGTTTCTTTCTCCCCCAGATAGCATAGAAACTTTCTTGTTTTGTTCAGAACCTCCAAAATTAAATCGGCTTAAGTAAGCTCTAGAATTTACTTGCTTCCCTCCCATCATGACTAATTCTTGACCTTCACTAAAGTTCTCCCAAATAGATTTATCGAGATTAATATTAGAGTGTGCTTGATCTACATAAGCGATTTTTGCAGTTTCTCCTACTAAAAATTCTCCTTTGTCTGGAGTCCCTTCTCCCATAATCATTTTAAAAATCGTGGTTTTACCAGCACCATTAGGACCTATAATCCCAACAATACCTGCTTGTGGGAGATTAAAATTTAAGTCTTCATACAATAGTTTGTCCCCAAATGCTTTGGATACTCCATTAGATTCTATCACATTGGTTCCTAAACGAGGCCCATTTGGAATATAGATTTCTAATTTTTCATCCAATTGTTTTTGATCCTGACTTAAAAGTTTATCGTAATTTTTTAAACGTGCTTTTTGTTTGGTCTGGCGTCCTTTCGCTCCTTGTCGTACCCAATCTAATTCTCGTTCTAATGTTTTTTGACGTTTGGAAGCTGTTTTGCTTTCTTGAGCCATTCTGCTTGACTTTTGATCTAACCAAGAAGAATAGTTTCCTTTCCAAGGGATACCTTCTCCCCTATCCAATTCTAATATCCAACCAGCAACATTATCAAGAAAATACCTGTCGTGAGTTACAGCAATCACTGTTCCTTTATATTGAGAAAGGTGATGTTCTAACCAATGTACACTTTCAGCATCCAAGTGATTGGTTGGCTCATCTAATAAAAGCACTTCAGGCTCTTGTAATAAAAGACGACATAAAGCAACTCTTCTACGTTCCCCTCCAGATAAAACACTAATTGGAGTGTCCCCTTCAGGAGTTCGTAAAGCATCCATTGCTATTTCTAGTTTGGTATCCAATTCCCAAGCATTACTGGCATCAATCTCATCTTGAAGCTTTGCTTGTTTGTTCATGAGTTCTTCCATTTTATCTGGATTCTCATAAACTTCAGGAAGACCAAACATATCGTTTATTTTATTGTACTCATCCAAAATATCCACTACATCCTGTACTCCTTCTTTTACAATTTCAATAACCGTTTTAGACTCGTCTAATTTTGGCTCTTGTTCTAAGTAACCAACTTTATAACCATCTGCAAAAACAACATCCCCACGATAATTCGTTTCCACTCCTGCTATTATCTTAAGAAGAGTAGATTTACCAGATCCATTAAGACCTAATATCCCAATCTTAGCGCCATAAAAGAAGCTTAAGTAGATATTTTTCAATACTGGAGTTTGCGAATTTTGATATGCTTTAGTTACTCCAGACATGGAGAAAATTACTTTTTTATCGTCGGACATAATTATAAATTAAAAAGAGTTAAAAAATAGAAGAAATAAAAACAGAAAGAAAAGGTTATTTACACCCTTCCTTTAAGAGCATTAAACACCCAGGCAATAGCGAAAAAACCAATCCCTACTGTTGCAAAACCCCAACCAGCAACATCATCGTATCTAAATGCACCTAAAGCGATTAATAATAGTCCCATAAGTATCATTATAAATGTAGCCCAGGCTAGTACAGTATTTTTATTCATTCCCATAATCCATTTTATTTCAAAGTTACTACCCAAAGAAGGTTGGGGAGCACCGTTTTTTGTTGAAGAGCAAATATCGGGTTTTTAAATAAAAAAAGCATCCAAATGGATGCTTTATTACTAGGCAGGAAGAAATCCCATTTTACCATCTTGATAATCTCTCATCGCTTCCATAATTTCTGTTTGGGTATTCATAACATAGGGTCCCCAACTCTTCACTTTTTCATTAAAGGGCTCTCCAGATAAAAAAAGCAATTGACTTTTTGCTTTTGCACTTATAGAAAAGCCTTCTCCATCTTTATTAAATTGAATGAATTGATTTTCATCCTTCTTTAATTCGATAGTATCATTTATAGCTACATTTCCATTCAAAAGATATAACATCGATTGGTGATTTTTTTGAATGTTTAGTTTATAATAACCATCTTCTTTCATGGTGATTATAAATGCATTTACAGATGTTTGGGTTGAAATTTTTCCGTAAGTTTCATTAAGACTTCCTGCTATTATTTTAATCTCTACCTTTTTGTCATCTGAAGAGACAATATTAAACGATTCATTTTTTGCATGCTGGTAATTGGCTGGTATCATCTTTTTTTCTGCAGGTAAATTTAACCATAACTGAATTCCTTCTAACGTCCCTCCTCTTTTTACAAACTCTTTCGAGGGTCCTTCTGCATGGATAATTCCTCTACCAGCAGTTGTCCATTGCACATCTCCTCCCTTAACTAGGCTTTCGTTGTTTAAAGAATCTCTATGCAATTGTTCTCCTTGTATTAAAAAGGTGATTGGTTCAAAACCACGATGAGGATGAGGCCCCAAATCGAAAGGATTATTATCTTCATCTATCTCATATGGCCCATAATGATGTAATAATATAAATGGGTCCACCATATCTATTTCTTTTGTGGGTAATGGTTGTCTCAATTTTATAGGACCCATGTTTACAAAATCACTTTTGCCCACATTTTTTATTGTATTTAATTTCATAATTGTTTTGTTTTTAGTTTCCATGGAAACTATTTTTATAAAAAAATGCTATCTTATTTTATCCAAAAGATCACTTAATTGCAATGCTTCTTCTTCAGATAAATTATGTAACAAATCATCCTTAAAAGATGCGTCTATCTCTTTCAATAAAGTCAATCCTTTTTTTGTTATCTCTATATGCACCACACGCCTATCCTCTGGACAAGGAATTCTGTTGATATACTCTTTTGCATATAGTTTATCCATCAAACGAGTTGCATTTGGTGCTCTCTCTAGCATTCTGTCTTTAATTGTTTGAACACTAATGGCTTTTCCTGCACCTCTCAGTATTCTTAAAATATTAAATTGTTGGGGAGAGATTCCATAGGGTTTAAAAAACTCATTCTGAATACTACTAATCCAATTGGCAGTATATATAATATTCAGTAGGGCTTTCACTTTATGATTAGGAAAGGTTGTTTTTATATCTTTTGAAATATCTCCCATGCTATTTGTTATTGTATTGCTTTTACAAAATTTTTAATTTCATTGTTCAATTTATCATTCAAATCCGAATCTAATAATTCTTTTTCAGAAAAATTGTTTTGGAAAGATGGCAAAGAAAAGTCTGCAACTATATTCGCACCCATTCTTGGGAAAGTATTTTTTGCAATCTCTAAAACAGTTGCTCCTCCTCTACCTCCAGGAGAAGTAGCCATTAAAAGCATAGGCTTATTACTCCAAAGTTTACCATCGATTCTAGACATCCAATCGTAAATATTTTTAAATGCTGCACTATAATTTCCATTATGTTCCGCTAAGGACAAAATAATTCCATCAGATGCTTTTATTAAATTTAAAAATTTCTGAGCATTATCTGGAATTCCATGCTCCATTTCATAATCGATTCCATATAAAGGCAGTTCAAAATCATTCAGATCTAAAACTTGGGTTTCCTCATTATGGATTTTATTTGCAACATAAGTAACGAGTTGCTTATTGATAGAGTTTTTACTATTACTTCCAGCAAAGGCTATATTTTTTTTCATTTGTTTGTTTTTTTATTAAAGACATAAGAAACTACCAATAAAATCATTGCTATTAAAGCTCCCATATGCTCTCCATCACTGATCATAAAATGTGCAAAAAAGGCAAGAATAAAGGCGAAAAATAATCCTGCATAAGCCCATTCCTTTAACTTATCTAAATTTGGAATCCACAATGTAAGAATTGCTAATAATTTGGCGATTGCATAAGGATAAATAATATAAGTCGGGTATCCGAAGCTATTAAACATTTCTGATATTTTCGCATTATTAAATAGGTACATCCCAGCAGAAAACAATAACAACAGGCTTAATAATCCTGTGGATATATAGTAAATTATTTTGTTACGTTTCATAATTATAGTTTTAAATTCGGGTACAAATGTAAAACAAATAATTATATATTCCTAGGAATATACTTCCGAGGCATATTATATTCCGTTTTATATTTAAAATTTTGAAATGAAAGTTTTGTATTTTAGCCCCCAAGCAAATAATAGCAATGGATTTAACCTTCAACAAAAACGAAGATCACAATAAATTATTAGTTTCAGAATTACGAAGAAAGCTTACCAAAGTAAAATTAGGTGGCGGAAAAAGTAGAATTGAAAAACATCATGCAAAAGGCAAACTTACCGCTAGAGAACGAATCGATTATATCCTAGATCCAAAATCTAAAAGTATTGAAATTGGTGCATTTACAGGAGAAGGAATGTATGAAGAACATGGAGGCTGCCCTAGTGGTGGTGTTGTAGTTGTCATCGGGTATGTAAGCAGAAAACAATGTGTAATTGTTGCAAATGACGCAACAGTAAAGGCTGGAGCATGGTTCCCTATCACTGCAAAAAAGAATCTAAGAGCTCAGGAAATTTCTATAGAAAATAGATTGCCTATCATCTACTTAGTGGATAGTGCAGGAGTTTATTTACCACTTCAGGATGAAATTTTTCCAGACAAGGAGCATTTTGGAAGAATCTTTAGAAACAATGCTATTATGAGCAGTATGGGAATTACCCAAATATCTGCGATAATGGGATCTTGTGTTGCTGGTGGTGCTTACCTTCCTATTATGAGTGACGAGGCTTTAATTGTGGATAAAACTGGAAGTATTTTCTTAGCTGGCAGTTATTTAGTGAAAGCTGCAATTGGAGAATCTATAGACAATGAAACTTTAGGAGGCGCTACAACACACTGCGAAATTAGTGGTGTTACAGATTATAAAGCCAAGGATGATAAAGATGCTTTAGATAAAATAAAGAATATTTTTTCTAAAATCGGAGATTATGATAAAGCTGGGTTTAATCGTGAAAAATCTGCTAAACCTACTGAAAACCCTCAAGATATTTTTGGAATTCTCCCAAGATCCAGAGCCGATAAATACGATATGCGTGAGATTATCAAAAGATTGGTAGATAAATCTGAATTTGAAGAATACAAAAAAGACTATGGAAAAACTATCCTCACTGGATATGCCAGAATCGATGGCTGGGCTGTAGGAATTATTGCCAATCAAAGAACCTTAGTAAAAAACAAAAAAGGGGAAATGCAATTTGGTGGTGTGATCTATAGTGATAGTGCAGATAAGTCTACACGATTTATTGCCAATTGCAATCAGAAAAAAATTCCATTAGTCTTTTTACAGGATGTTACCGGATTTATGGTAGGTAGTAAAAGTGAACATGGTGGCATTATTAAAGATGGTGCCAAAATGGTAAATGCAGTGAGTAATAGTGTAGTTCCAAAATTTACTATTGTTATAGGAAACTCCTACGGAGCTGGAAATTACGCTATGTGTGGTAAAGCATACGACCCACGTTTAATTGTTGCATGGCCAAGTGCTAACCTAGCAGTTATGAGTGGTAATAGCGCTGCAAAAGTATTGTTGCAAATTGAAACCGCTTCCTTAAAAAAGCAAGGGAAAGAGATTACTCCTGAAGTAGAAAAAGAATTGTTCGATAAAATTAAAGCTCGTTATGATGAACAGATTTCTCCTTATTATGCAGCTTCCAGAATATGGACGGATGCTGTAATAGATCCTTTAGATACCAGAACTTGGATATCTATGGGAATAGAAGCTGCAAATCATGCCCCAATTGAAAAACCATTTAACATGGGTGTGATACAAGTATAATTTCATTATTACGTTAATTTTTAGTAATTTAGGGTGGATATTTAAACATTTTCAGCCATGGGAACTATTAAGTCATTAAACAAGTGGGCTAATGCCCATACATATTTTCCACTAGATTTAATCCGTTATGCATTAGGAGCATTCCTTTTTTATAAGGGTATTGATTTTATTTCAAATAGTGAAATTCTTATTAATCTTATAAAGCCTCTTAAAAATTTCGCTGGTGGAATGTTGACCATACATTATGTTGCTCCCGCACATTTAATTGGTGGTATCTTAATATTTTTTGGTTTATTAACCCGATGGGCCATAATAGCACAATTACCTATTTTATTTGGAGCAGTATTAATTAATTTTGTTGGCGAAATGAATACTACAAACCTTCTAATATCCAGTATAGTATTATTGCTATGTATATTTTTCCTCTTTTATGGATCTGGAAAACACTCTGTTGATTATTATATGAAAATGGAGAAGTGATGAGTTTTCGCCAATTGAAAAAAGACCTACAAGGAAAAATCATCCTTGCAGGTCCTAAAAAAACCAACCATCAAAAAAATTATAAACTTTTTACTAATCGAATAAATTCTGCTCTGTAACCATTTTCATCTTTTCCTCTCCCTGCTTTTGCTAAAGCAATAACATCAGATGTTTTTTTAGTTTTAATAAAAGAAGAATTTCTTAATTGAAGCCCAAACAATGCTACGGCAGCTGAAAATTTAAAATCTTCTGAAGCTTCTTCAAATAAAACATTATCATCCATAACTGTTTTAACAATCAACATACTTTTATCATCTTCTGGTTTTTTATACCTGAATTTAACGGTTACTAATTCATCTGAATTATTAATTGTTGCTTTTGAATATTTTAAACTATCTACAAATTTTATATAATCACTTTTTACTCCTACAGGAATCACTTCATAAAATGCTGTTACGGTATGACCACTACCCAATTCCCCAGCATCTTTTGTGTCATCTTTAAAATCTTCATCATTCAGTAAACGGTTTTCATATCCAATTAATCGATATGCCTGAACTTTATTAGGATTGAATTCAACTTGAATTTTCACATCTTTTGCTATGGTATAAATGGTTCCAAAAAACTCTTCTCCCAATACTTTTCTTGCTTCTTGCATAGTGTCTATATATGCATGGTTACCATTTCCTTTATCGGCAAGAGTTTCCATTTTTGAATCTTTATAATTTCCCATTCCAAAGCCAAGTACTGTTAAAAATATACCATGTTTCCTTTTTTCAATAATTAATTCTTCCATGGATCGATCACTTGAAGCACCTACATTAAAGTCTCCATCTGTTGCTAAAACAATTCTGTTATTTCCTCCTTCTATAAAGTTTTCTTGAGCAATTTTATATGCTAATTCAATTCCTTGCCCTCCGGCAGTAGAACCTCCTGCATTTAAATTATTAATTGCTCTTAATATTTGTTCTTTATTGCTTCCTAAAGTCGGCTCTAATACCACCCCTGCAGCACCTGCATAAACAACAATCGAAACTTTATCTTGTTCTCGAAGCTGATCTAAAAGCACTCGTAAAGATGCTTTTAATAATGGAAGTTTGTTTGGACTATCCATCGAACCTGAAACATCTAAAAGAAATACTAAATTTGAACTTGGCACATTAGTACTTGAAATATCTTTTCCTTTTAATCCAATTCGCACTAATTTTGTCTTTTTATTCCAAGGAGAAGATGCAATTTCTGTATTTATAGAAAATGGGTGTTCCCCTTTAGGTTGCTCATATTTATAGTTAAAGTAATTTATCATTTCTTCAACTTTTACAGCATCTTGTGGTATTTTTTGACCGTTGTTTATCATTCTTCTAATGTTACTGTAACCAGCCTTATCTACATCGATAGAAAAAGTTGAGAGTGGTGCCAACCGCACATTCTTAAATGTATTTTCTTCAATTCTAGCATAGGATTCATCGTTTGTATATTTATTAGCATTTACAAAATGTTGATCATTATTTTCAAAGGAACTCATGCCTCTTATAATTACTTTATTGGCACTACCAGAAAGCCCATTCGCATTTGTAATTTGAACTCCTGCAGATTTACCAGAAAGCTTTTTTGATATTGACTCATTCGAAATACTACTCACCGAATATCCAAGTGCCTTTTTCTCTTTTTTGATACCATAGCCAGTAACTACAACTTCTTCTAAAACAGCAGCATCTTCTTCCATTTGTATGTCAATAACATTTTCTGATACATTAATGTGTTTCTCTACAGTTATAAAACCAATGTAGCTGTAAACAATTGTCTGACCAACAAATGCTTTCAACTTGTATTCTCCATCAAAATTTGTTTGAATTCCATTACTTGTGTTCTTTACAATAACATTAACTCCTGCAATTGGAAGCCCAGAGTTATCAGTAACAATTCCTGTAATAGTTCTTTCCTGTGCCTGTACTTGTATCGCAATAAATACAATGGCTAAAATGTGTAATAAATGTTTCATATCGCTGTGGTTTAAAATGATTATGACATAAAACTACATTACGAAGCTTTTTTAAAAAACCTATAATGAGTGAACACAGCATTTAAGTGAGGGAAGTCTATTTATTAGTATATTTAAAAAAAGAAAAAATGCATCGTGAAATATTTTAACCTCTTTCTATTGTTTCTATTACTTTCTTGTAATAATGATCTTAGTCCAATTTCATCATCACAACAGGGTAATAATACTGATGATATAGAAAACCCTGAAACCATCAATATTCTGTTTATTGGAAATAGTTTAACCATAGCCAATGGTGGGATTGAAACTCATGTTCAAAATTTTTATGATAATGGCAACCCTGAAGTTATTGCTTACACGCAATCTGCTTCAACTTCTGGGGCTTCCTTAAAAGAACATTTAATGGATGGCCTTGCGGAAGGAGCTATAAATAGTAAAGACTGGGATTATATTATTTTACAAGAAAATGGAGTTATTGCAACTATCAACCCCGAAGAAACAATAGCTTCCATTTTAGAATTTAAAGAACTCATAAATTCTTCTACTAATGTATTTTTATTTATGACATGGGCATATGAAGGTCAACCAGAAATGACAGAACAACTAACAACTGTTTACAATGATGCATCCGACTTAACTAATTTTAAAGTAATCCCTGTTGGATTGGGTTGGCGAGATTTTGAAGTGGAAAATAATTCCATTAGTTTATTAGGGCCTGATGGACTTCACCCTAATATATACGGAACCTATTTTGCGTCTGGAATGATTTTTAATATTATTTCTAATCAGTATATTGGTCAAGTTCCTTATAATGCTCAATTAACTTCTGCAGAAGCAAATTTTATAAAACAGCATGTTTCTGAAGCAATTTCAACATATTATTAATTATTATTATCTTTCAATTTCATTTACCAATTCAACCAAATATAAATACAACCGGAAACATATGGAGAATAACACAGATTAATGCATAATCTTTTTAATCTCTTCTTGTCTTTCATTTATATATCTAAATCCGTTTTCTCCATAAAAACCATCTTCTTCTAACATAATACGAATGTCTTTATTCCATTCTTTAACTTCAACGGTTGTATTTAGTTCAATAGCGTAAACTGTACTATAATACAACGGATAATCTCCTGTACCTGTCACACCTCCCTGAGAATCCCACATTCCAATAGTTGGCCCAGCACTGTGTCCATAAACTCCTAAAGGATGTGTATAAATGGAAGGTCTTAATCCCTCAGCTTTTGCTTCCTCTAAAGATTTTAAAAGTATTTGATTACCTGTTTGACCCTTTTCAAAATTGTTGGTGAATATATCCTGAACTCGGTTTCCTTTTTTAAATGCATCCGAAAGAAATTCAGGAACCGCAACTTCATCTTCTTTTAAAACATAGGCATGTTGCTGACAATCGGTATTTAAACCTATATAAGTAATTCCAAAATCACAATGCAATAAATCCCCTGGAATAATTAGCTTCTCCTTCTCTCCTTTTGAAAAAGAATAAATATGGCTTTTTAATTCTTCATTATCTCTTTGAATATCTACTGTTGGGTGAAACCATGTTTCCAAGCCCATATCCGTTACTTTTTGACGCATCCACCAAACCACATCGTCCGTTGTAGTTTTTCCTGGAATTATCACTTTACTAGAAAATGCTTCATCGATAATATCGTGAGTTATTTGAACTAGTGTTGGATACAAGTCCATTTCCTTTTGAGACCTTGTCTCGATCCAAGCTACGGAAAGGTTTTCAGCAGAAACCAATTTATCAACATATACTTGAGGCAATGCGTTTTTAAATTCTGAAAAATCTGTTTGAACCAATCCATCTGCAATTCCAAAGTTTTCAGAAATATTAATTCCTATCTTTTTTGGGTTTCTTTTTTTAATAATATCAACAAGAGCTCTCCATTGATCGGGTTGTTCTTCTTTGTTCCAAGCAGAAGTGATATTTTTTCCAATATCATACCTAGCAACCGCAAGTTTTTCAAAAGTATTTTCCTCTTTATTTCTATAAAATACGATAATGGTTCTTCTTCTTGCATTCAGCCATTTTGCGGGTAACATAGTTCGCATCACAGGGTCTTCATTGTACTCCCTAGAAATAAGAATCCACATATCTATATCATTTCTATCCATTAACTGTGGCAGTAGATTGTCAAAACGATCCGCCAGAATTTCGTCTTTTAAAAGCGCTCTATCTCTTTCAGAAAGTACTTGTGCAGGTAGTGTAATAGAAAATAAAAAAAACAAGAAGCATATATATTTCATCACAAATATTTAAGGTATCCCAATGTAACGAAATGTGATTACTTTAAAAAAACTATTTTTTATAATTCTGAAGAGAATTTAATATTTCTTTCCTTTTTATCTTTCCAGTTTCAGTAAATGGAAATTTTGAAAAAGAATATATTTTTTTTGGGCGTTCATATGCTGTTAATACTGAAAAAACTTCATTGAAATTGGGTTTTTCTTTGGTGGTATCTTCTTCTAATATCAATATCAATTGTTCTCCCAAAGCATCGCTTTTTTCAGAAGCAATGATAAAAGGCCGATCTATAAAGGCTGCTATTTTTGCTTCAATCTGTTCAGGAAAAAGCTTAACACCGCCACTATTTACAACATTATCTATTCTTCCCAAATA
>CAJXYJ010000014.1 GCA_913063255.1 uncultured Flavobacteriales bacterium
ACCATACAAGTTACCCTTCGAATATTTACTATTCTAATGTTTTGTGTATTATTCTCTCACTTTCTGTTAAAAGAAATTTGGTTTAGTACTGCTGGGATAGGATTAATTATCATACTTCTGGTTGTATTTTTAATTCGCTATGTTAACAATACCAACTATTCCTTGGTTAAATTCTTGGAGGCCTTAAAGAATGAAGATTATTCTGTTTATTTTTCACCAAGCAATAAAGGAGATTCTTTTGTAAAAGTATACGATGACTTTAACCTGATTATCAAAATATTTAAACGCAATAAGATTGAAAAGGAGGCACAGTTTAAATACTTTCAGTACATTTTAGAGCATGTTAATTTAGGAATCATTTCTATAAATAAGAAGGATTTATTCGACACCACTTCAAGTGAAGAAATCTTGTTTTTGAATAAGGCTGCCTGTGAGATTCTTCAGCAACCTCAGCATAAATATTGGCATCGTTTGGCAAATAATACTCCTTGGCTTGTAGATGAAATTAAAACAATTGCTGAAGGAGGGAAGACCCTAGTCGATTTTGGAGATGAGTCTGAGAGAAAACAACTGTCTCTAGAAGTTATTGAAATACAATTACTAAACATCCCTTATTTAATCATTACCTTTCAGGATATACGTTCCGAAATTGAACAAAAAGAAATAGAAGCCTGGCATAATGTAATTCGGATTCTAGCTCATGAAATGCTGAATTCATTTACTCCAGTAAGTTCTTTGGCTTCTACTATGAAAGCACTAACCGAAGATGAAAAAGGGGAATTGGTTACTAATGACCAATTGGACAATGAAGATATTCAAGATATCAACATGGCTGCTTCTATTATTAAAAAACGATCTGAAGGACTCCTTGAATTTGTAAAAGATTATAGAACGATTTCTAATGTTCCAATTCCTAAGAAGCAAAAAGTCATTGTAAAGCAGTTTTTAATGAATATAGAGTTGCTGATGAAACCTGCTTTGGAAAAAGCAAATGTTGAATTAAATATTTTGCCAATTCCTACCAATGCTGCAATTGAGATAGACCCAAAATTAATAGAACAAGTACTCATCAATCTAATCAACAATAGCATACACGCATTGCAGGGTAGGGAAGTGCCATTAATTACTTTAAATTATAAGTTGGTAAATGATAAAAAAGTGATCCAACTTACCGATAACGGAATGGGAATTGAAGAAAAGATTATGAGCCAAGTATTTATTCCTTTTTATACTACAAAAAAGAATGGATCGGGAATAGGTTTAAGCCTTTCTAAGAACATTTTAAAGAAACATGGTGGTAATTTATTGGTCAGCTCAGAAGTTGGTAAATACACCTCTTTTTCATTGATATTTAAAAATTAAACGCATCACTTCATTATTACTTGGTTCATGCATATATTTATGGATTAGTTGGAAACCATATTTGTCGTAAAAAGCTCTTCCTATTACATTCTTTTCAAAAACTTCTACCTCCAATTCTTCATGGAATCCTTTTATAAAGTTCACTAATTGTGATCCTATTCCTTTGGAATGGTGGTTTGGCAAAACAAATAATCCTCCAATTTCATTTCCAATCATACTGATAAAACCAACGATAATATTGTCTTCTTCATAAACCCAAGTTTCTGAACCGGGAATATACATAGTACGCATCGCGTTGTTTACCATCTCCACAAAAGATGCATCTAAAAAAGGGTGGGCTAGGGTAGAAGATTGCATCCAAATATTCATAATAGTGTCTAAATCTTCCGGGGTATGCTTACGTATCATTATTTTAATTTAAGGAACGAAAGATACTAAAAAAGCGCAAGTCATTTGACTTGCGCTTTTACACTAATTTTATTTTTTATAAATATAGCCTTCTTTTTAAAAATCTAATTCCACATTTAAATCAAATTCATCATAAATAGCTTTATCCTTTAAGTCATCAAAGAAGCTAGTAGATCCATATTTTATATCGTATTGTGCTCTATCAATTTTTAAAGAAGCACTTGCTTTTTTTCCATATACAGAAAAATCGAAAGTTATCGGATTTGTTTTTCCTTTAATGGTAAGGTCTCCTGTTACTTTATAGGAGTTTTTACCAGTAGATTTTACTTTCTTAATCACTAAAGTAGAAGTAGGGTTACTTTCAACACCAAAGAAATCGTCAGACTTTAAATGTCCTTCTAATTTCCCCTTGTATTCTCCTTCCATATCCGTACATACAATAGAAGTCATATCTATAACAAATTCTCCACCTGTTAAAGTTTCTTCGTTAAAAGTAAGAAACCCAGATTTTAATTCTATAGTTCCTTCATGAGAACCTGTAACCTTATATGCTTTCCAGTTCACTTTACTGCTTTCTACTTTTACCTCTTTTATAATTTCATTTATTCCAGTAAAAGAAAATGTTACCAAGGCAACGATTGCGATAATTGCTAAATTTTTTAAATTGTTTTTCATATTGTTATTTTATTATTAATAAATTTTTATTGTGTTCATTATTCTGATGCAAATATCAGCAGCATTTATCAATAATAAAATAAGGTAGATTATAAAATAATGTTAATCTATATTAATATTTATGATTCAAGAAGAAGCTGACTTTTAATTTTACTTAAAAATTCTTTAGTAATTCCTAGATAAGAGGCAATCATATATTGAGGAACTCGCTGCTCGATAGTAGGGTAATACTCTTTAAAATATAGGTATTGCTCTTTAGCGCTAAGGCTAAACCCTCTTACGATTCTTTTTTGGGAAGAGATCAAAGCTTTTTCTAACATTTTCCGAAACAAGCGATCTAATTTTGGAATTTTTTCTATTAAGTCTTCTTGATCTTGATAAGAAAATTGAATAAATTCTGTATTCTCTATACATTGTATGTTATAATCTGCTGGAGTTTGTGAAATAAAACTTCCTATATCCGATACCCACCAATCTTCAATAGCAAATAAAACTATATGTTCTTGCCCTTTATCATCCACATAAAAAGTTTTGGTACAACCAGAGACTAGAAAACTACTTTTTTCGCATACATCGCCCTGCTGCAATACATATTGTCCCTTTAAATATTTTCTATGTCTTAGTTTAGAAACAAAAAAAGCCTCTTCTTCTTTGGTTAAAGTGATGTGTTTAGCAATATATTCTAATAGGGGTTTGGTGTTCATTCTTATACTTTGCTTATACAGTTAGTGATTAGGTCTTGGTATAAGATGTAAATTTAAAAATAATAAAAATGGTATAATATTTTTAATCAGATTAATAAAAAATAATCAATTAATTCCAATCCCAAACTAAAACATTCCATACCTCAGCAGCATCTTTATAGGTGTAAACAATAGTAAACCCCACTTTTTGATGTGCTTTCATAGAAGGAAAATTACTTGTGGATACTTCGGTGATACATAATTCAAAGGCTGGAGCATAACTTTCTTTATGCTTTGCATATAATTCTTTAAATAGCCCCTTTCCTCTATAGGACTCTTTAACACACACCTGCCCCATGACATAAAAGGGATATTCACTTAATTTCTTTTTTTTATAAATTATATGCTCAAAAGAATTAAACATAGGTATTAATACCGGTATCAGCTCCTTAAACTCTTTAAGCATTACTAATGCATAACCTATAACTTTTCCGTTTTCTACAGCGATTACTTGCTGTGCTTTTTGATTCATTTGGATCAATAAATCTAAACTATGCCTAACCGTTACAAACCCTTTTATTTGTTGGTTTTCTATTGTAACATTTTCGAAATGGTTTTTATGTTGAAGTTCTAATATTTGCGAAAGTTCTTCTTTGGTTTCTACTAATTTTAGGATCATTTATTTTAAATTAAAATATAATTAGTGACTATAATTACCTTAGTGAAATTTAATTATTTCATCCTTTTTGCCTATTCCCCAGACAATACCGTTTGCCACTTTTAACCTATGAATATCATTAAATTTTTCATCAATCAAATTCCAAGATATTCCATTATCATTCGATTCAAATATATTCCCCTCTTCTTTATCATTATCTCCAGCAACAATTAATTTATGATCATTTACACGAACAATACTTCTCAACCTATTTGGGGTGATTTTTTCTTTAGAAAAAGTACTTCCATTTTTGCGTATTATAAATCCATTAAAACTCGACATAATTAGCTGCTCCCCTTTATGTATAAAATCTCTTATTTGTCCCACTTGTTTGGTGGTGTCTTTATAAACAGTTTGCCAATTTTTTTTGTCAATATTTTTTAAAACTACGTTATTTCCTGAAGCCCATAATTCGTTATCGACATATTCTAAATTTAAAATCATTTCTGAGAGGGTATTAATCTTCTTCCATGAAATGCCAGAATTTTTAGTTTGATATATTTCCGTTTCAAAAACCCCTTGAACTCTATTAATTACAGATATAAAACCAACTTCCTTATTTAAAAATTTCATTCCATACACAGGAGCTGTATCTGGAATGGAATCTATTAAAATTTCTGCCCAAGTATTTCCGCCGTCATTTGTTTTAAGAATCCTATTGGTATTGCCACAGATAAACCCAACTTTAGGGGTTGGAAACGCTACTTGTTCAAAGTAAATAGAATCGGTTTTAAATACTTCTTTCCAGGTAAGTCCTAGGTCTTCAGATTTTACAATTAAGCCAGTGCCATAACTATAGGCGATGATATTGTTTTTATCGATAGGCAAAATATCATGGAAATTTTCACTAAAACCCATAGTTAATATTTCCCATTTTGGTTCGGGTTTAGTACAAGAAAAGAGTATTAGACCCGTAAATAATATAAAGGTGAAAAGGCGTTTTAGTTGAAAAAGCTTCATAAAGTTTACGATTTGCCACTAAACTATATAATATAGTAGAATTTATTTCTCAATAAAATCATAAACTTTTCATTTATTCATTCAATTCATCAAGATATAAGCCTGCAATTTCCCTAGTTATTTTTGTAGGCGAATTACAATCACAATTATTTAAACCAATCACATATACATCATGTTCTGGAAGATATACCCCCATAGATTTAAATCCAAAAATACTCCCACCATGTTCTTGACTTTTAGAGTTATTCAACTCTTTAATATGCCAACCATAACCATAATTCGTAAATTCATTATTGTCTAGGGCATGATTAGTAAATGCCTTGTCTAAAATGGCTTTATTTACTAATGTATTATCTCTTAATGCATTTTGCCATAGCAACATATCGTCAACATTAGATAATAAAGAACCAGCTGCATAGGGTAGGGTATAGCTTATATGCATGGCATTAGTAAATCCATCTCGGTTGTGATATCCTGAAACTCTATTTTTAAAAACTTTTCTATGACTGGCATAATAAGAAGAACTCATATTTAATTTTTTAAATATATTTTCTTCCACAAAATCCCCATAACTCATTTCGGATACGGACTCGATGATATATCCCAAAATAATATAGCCAGAATTATTGTATTTAAATTTTTCCCCAGGTGAAAAATCCTTGGGTTCGTTTTTAAAGAAATCAATGAGTTCGATTGGTGTTAGATCTG
This sequence comes from uncultured Flavobacteriales bacterium, assembly GCA_913063255.1. GTDB lineage: Bacteria > Bacteroidota > Bacteroidia > Flavobacteriales > Flavobacteriaceae > Marifrigoribacter. The sequence goes on from CAJXYJ010000014.1 coordinate 5,515, forward strand.
TTTTTGCTATACCCATTAAGCCCTTAACACTGGTATAGCTTTTAATCCCAGAAGTATGGTTTAACAAATGATGAATGGTAATGGTTTCTCCCTGAGTTGGATAATCGGGTATGTATTTTGTGATTTCATCATTCAAGTCTAATTTGCCTTGTTCTAATAACATTAGTATAGAAACCGCAGTAAATTGCTTGGTCATAGATCCTATTTCAAAAACATGCTCTGTTTTTAAAGGCGCTTCTAATTCCATATTAGCCATTCCAAAAGCTTTTTTATAAATGGCTTTTCCATCTTTTGCAATCAAGAAAACCCCTCCAGGATCTGAAGGTATGTATTTAGTATCTAGCAAACTATCAACCTTCGATTCAAAATTCTGAGCGAGTGTTTTGGATTGAAATAGAAATAAGGTTATAGTAATTACTATTATTAGATTTTTTAAGTTTGATGTAGTTTTCATTATTTCTTTCGATTTATATTAATAAACCTAAGACGATAATATTTGAAGGTGGGTTACATAAAATAAAATATACTTGGAATTAAAAACTATAACAGAATAACAATATGGAGTTAATTTTTAATTTGCTCTTAATCTGAAATTTTAACTTTTACTATTCCTTCTGGTAATGTACAAAAGAAAGCATTTATATAGGCAGGTAATGAGGTTACCGTATAAACCAATCCACCCTGATCTAGTATATCTTTAAATTTCAACTCTACATTAAAATCTCTTAATTGCTAAAGCTGTAATATCATCTGTTTGCTCTGAATCTCCCTCAAAACTATTCTCTTCATTATTAAAATTAACTTAATTATTCCGTAACCCTCTGATTTGTCTACTTTATAAAACTTCTTTTTGGAAAGTACTTATTGTAACTAAAGATATTATTATATATTGAAATATAATTTATTAATAACATTACAGAGGGTTAAGGTTATAATATTAATTCTTTCCTGAATTCATAGTGTTCTGCAGTTTTATCGTATCGTAACAAAACCTGTTTTGCATTTTCAGGGATATAAGCTCTTTGATAAGAATCCCCAGCAAATGTCTTTACCGCATCCAAAGATTCGAACTGAAGAATAAGTAAAAATTCCACTTCTTCTTTATTGCTTTGAGTTGAGATACTAACTTTTTCTAAACCCTTGACACCTTTCCTTTTTACTTCAGGAAATACCTCATTAATAAGTAGGTTTTCGTAGATAGGGGCATTTTCTAATGTTGTCCAACCTTTCCAAGTCCTAATAATTTTTGATTCTTCATTCATTGTTTTTGTATTTGATTGTTAAATCACTTCAATTAAATTAATTAGATTTTGGTTTGGTTTAATTTTAAATGTACTTTTCTTCCCACGTTTACAATGATGTCCACAACTTCATGGATGTCTTGTGTTGAAGTTCTAAAATTCACAATGCAAGTTCGTAAACAGTATTTTTCATGAACAATAGCATTCGATAAAAATACTTCTCCTCCAGCCTGTAATTCATTTACTATTTCTTCATTTAATTTATTTAGATAATGCTGTTGGTCATCACTTTTATTTTCATAACCTAAAGGAACATACCTAAAAGTAGTAATACTTAGATTTTGCGACACCGCTTCTAATTCGGAATGTTTATCGGCTAGTTCAAACAACAATTCTGACAAATCAATATCCTCTTGAATCATTTTCTTATATCCACTTCTTCCAAGTTGTTGCAAGGTTAACCAAACTTTTAAAGCTCTAAACCCACGAGAATTTTGAAGTCCATATTCATAATAATTTTGTGCAATATCTTCGTCATTAGTTGTAAAATTATAATATTCTGGGTGAGAACTAAAGGTATCTAATAAGTGTTGAGGATTTTTCACTAAGGTACAACCTACCTCTAACGGATTATACAACCATTTATGAGGGTCGAGTGCAATAGAATCTGCCTCTTTAATACCTTCAAACATCTCTTTAAGTTTTGGAATAACAGCTGCAGGGACTCCATAAGCACCATCAATATGAAACCATAATTCATAAGTTTTACAAATCGCGGATATTTCTTTAAGATCATCCACCACACCCGTACTTACATCTCCAGCGGTACCGATGACCATAATGGGTTTACAGCCATTTTCAAGATCTTTCTTAATAGTTTCTTCAAGTATAATATTATCCATTTTATTGGAGGTATCCGTGGGAATCCAACGAATTGCTTTTGAACCCAAACCAAATAATATGGCTGCCTTTTCAACCCAAGTATGTGTAGTTTTAGAACAATAAATCGTTAGTTTTTCAGAAGTATTTGAAATCCCATCTTCTTTGATACTCTTTGGTGCTTTCGCTGTTCTTGCTGCTAAAAATGCAGTAAAGTTTGCCATATTTCCACCACTGACTAATATTCCACCGCAATCTGGAGAAACCCCGATAAATTCTGCTAACCATTGTATGGTTTGTTTTTCAATCTCGGTAGCTATAGGGCTTAATATATGTGCACCAACATTGGGATTAACCGTAGCTGCTAGCAAATCTGCAAATGCTCCTAATGGAGCAGCAGAAGATGTGATGTATCCAAAAAACTTAGGATGCCCATTGAGTAGGGAATGGTTAAATAATAAATTTGTCGTTTTTGAAATTAATTCTTCGGCAGGCATGCCCTTTTCAGGTAAGGAAGAGTTTCCTAAAATGTTTTGTAATAGTGTTGGACTTTCATTTGGAGTAACGGGCCTTTCATCAATAGTGGAAATAAAATCTGAAATATCATCAATTAATTGATATCCAATTTTCCGAAATTCTTCCCTGCTTAGTTCAATGGGTGTTTTTCTTTTCATAAGTTTATTATATTAATAAGAAAGGTATTTTAAAATCTAGGGAGATAATATATAGGTACTAATTTATAAAAAAATAAAACAATATTGGAATGTTTTAAAAATTGTATCGAAGGGCAAAAACTCCTACTTTTACAAAACCAGTATGAAACCATCTTTAGCTAACTTTAAAAAACATTTTCAAGGCGAAATCCATGACGACACCTTGCATAAAGCACTCTATGCTACAGATGCTTCGGTGTATCGAAAACTCCCTTTGGCTGTTGCTTTTCCTAAAAACAATACAGACATTCAACAACTTATACAGTTTGCGCAGCAACAGCAAACTTCCTTAATTCCCCGAACAGCTGGAACTTCTTTAGCAGGACAATGTGTAGGTGAGGGGATTGTAGTCGATGTATCTAAGCACTTTACAAAGATTATTAAGGTTGATCAAGAAAATAAAACGGTTACCGTTCAGCCAGGTGTTATTAGAGATGAACTCAACCAATATTTAGAACCCTTTGGTCTATTCTTTGGCCCTAACACGTCAACTTCAAACCGATGTATGATAGGAGGGATGGTCGGGAATAACTCCAGTGGTACCACCTCCATACAATACGGAGTGACCAGAGATAAGGTTTTAGAATTAAAGTGCTTGCTATCTAATGGTGAGGAAGTTATTTTTAATAAACTCACTAGGGAAGAATTTCTTCAGAAAACAAAAGGAAATACCCTTGAAGGGAGTATTTATAACACTATTTATTCAGAATTAATTTCAACTGAAGCACAGCAAGAAATCTGGAATCAGTTTCCCAAACGGGATATTCATAGGCGAAATACAGGTTATGCCGTAGATATTTTATTAGATACCGAAGTATTCAACGATTCAGAAACATCCATCAACCTCGCTGTATTACTCTGTGGAAGTGAAGGAACATTAGCTTTTACTACTGAAATAACACTACAGCTTGATGAGCTCCCACCACCACATGCTGCAATGATTGTAGCGCATTATAAAAATTTATCCAATTGTTTGAACGATGTGCCCGTGGTGATGAAACATCCCCTGCATACCTGCGAAATGATGGATGATTTTATTTTGGATTGTACCAAACAAAATAAAAAGTACAATGCCTATCGTTTTTTTATAGAAGGAAACCCAAAAGCATTGTTACTACTAGAATTAAAATCTGAAAGTCAGGAAGATTTACAAAGACAAACTGAAGCCTTATTGCAATCGTTAACCAATTCTGGTTTAAGTGATGCCCATCCAGTGTTAATGGGAGAAGACATTCACAAAGCTTTGGAACTTCGTAAGGCAGGGCTGGGTTTATTAGGGAATATGGTAGGCGATAAAAAAGCGGTTGCTTGTATTGAGGATACTGCCGTAACACTATCAGATCTGCCAGCTTATATCGAAGAGTTCACCCAATTGATGGAACGTTACAACCAACAAGCAGTGTACTATGCTCATGCAGGAGCAGGGGAGTTGCATTTACGCCCCATACTTAATCTTAAGGAATCTGAAGGAGTTCAATTTTTCAGGGAAATTACTACAGAAGTAGCCAAGCTCGTAAAAAAATATAAAGGTTCTTTTTCTGGGGAACATGGAGATGGTATCGTTCGAGGGGAGTTTTTACCTCTGTTAATCGGAGATACCAATTATGCGCTACTGAAGCGAATTAAACAAGCTTTTGACCCCAACAATATCTTTAACCCTGGAAAGATTATCGATGCTTATCCCATGGATGAAAATTTGCGATATACCCCCAACAGAGAAGAACCACATATAAGTACTTTAATGGATTTTAGGGATTCTGAAGGGATTCTCCGTTTGGCCGAAAAGTGTAACGGTAGTGGAGACTGTCGTAAAACAGAGAATGCAAGTGGAACTATGTGTCCTAGTTATCAAGCTACTAAAGATGAAAAGCATACTACACGGGGTAGAGCCAATGTTTTAAGAGAAGTATTGACCAATAATCAAGCCTTAAACAACTTTGATTCAAAAGAACTAAAAGAAGCTTTTAGCCTTTGCCTTAGTTGTAAAGCCTGTGCAACCGAATGTCCAAGTAATGTAGACATCGCCACTGCAAAAGCTGAATTCTTATTCCAATACCATAAAAGCCATACTCCTAGTTTTGCGGATAAACTTTTCGGGAATAGTACTAGGAATTATAAAATGGCGTCAAAATTCTCTATGTTATTTAATGCCTTAATTAGTTATCCATTATCATCATCTATCCTAAAAAAAATTAGTGGAATTGCACCAAATAGGAGCTTGCCATTAATGTCAATTAATACTTTTAGTGACTTAACACATAGCGCAGTATATCAATGCAATACAGCATTAAAAGAAGTACTTCTGTTTGTAGATGAATTCAGTAATTATCTAGACGCTAACATCGCTGAAGACAGTTATATACTACTCACAAAATTAGGATATAAAGTAACCATCATCGATCATTTGGATAGTGCACGAGCTTTGCTTTCTAAAGGATTTCTTAAAGAAGCTAAACATGCTACTAATACTAATATTGAATATTTAAAAGATTTGGTTTCAGAAAGCAGCCCTTTAGTGGGAATAGAACCTTCCGCAATTTTGGGATTCAGAGATGAATATTTACGATTGGCAAACGATATAGATACCGCAAAAAAAATAGCGAAACATAGTTTTCTAATAGAAGAATTTTTAGCTTCCGAAATTGAATTAGGGAATATCAAAGCTTCACAATTCACTTCTGCATCAAAACCCATAAAGATCCATACACACTGCTATCAAAAGGCATTGAGCAATCAGAAAGTAACCTTCGATATTTTAAATCTACCAATCAATTACAAACCTACAATCATACCATCAGGATGTTGTGGGATGGCGGGTAGTTTTGGATTTGAAAAAGATAAATACGAGTTAAGCATGGAAATAGGGGAGTTAACTTTATTTCCTGCAGTTAGAAAAGCATTAGATGAGGTTCTTATAGCTGCCAATGGCACCAGTTGTAGGCATCAAATAAAAGATGGTACAGAACGTATAGCGCAACACCCCGTAAGTATTTTAAGACAAGCGCTAAAGGATTAACGATTTGGGATTGATGATTGATGATTGGAGATTGATGATTGGAGATTGATGATTTAGGAATTTTGAATAACGATTAAACAAATAAACACTTCAACGCATTAACAATAATCCGAATAAACGATTCTAAACAAACATTCAACTCGCTCTTTTGGTTATTGTGATTTTAAAATTTACATTTGTTGAAAAGCAAACTATGGCTGGAAATTCTTTCGGAAATTTATTTAAACTAACCACTTTTGGCGAATCTCATGGAGAAGCTATTGGCGGTATAATTGATGGCTGCCCTGCAGGATTAGAAATAGATTTTGCTGCGATCAATGCCGATATGAGTAGGAGGAAACCTGGACAATCAAAAATCACTACCCAGCGTAAAGAAGAAGATGAGGTACGATTTCTATCGGGGATTTTTGAAGGAAAGACCACAGGTGTACCTATTGGTTTTATTATCGAAAACACCAATCAAAAATCTAAAGACTATTCTCATATAAAAGATGTTTACCGACCTTCCCATGCCGATTTTACTTATGATAAAAAATATGGACATCGGGATTATAGAGGAGGAGGAAGAACTTCTGCTAGAGAAACAGCTTGTAGAGTAGCGGCTGGAGCCATTGCAAAGCAATTTGTAAAAGACATAAAAATCGATGCTTTTGTGTCTTCAGTAGGAGATATTTTTATTGATAAACCTTATCAGGATTTAGATTTTGATAAGATAGAATCCAATATGGTTCGTTGCCCAGATGAGGATGTTGCAGAAAAAATGATTTCCAAAATAGAGGAAATTAAAAAAGCTGGGGATACCATAGGTGGAACCGTGATGTGTGTGTTACAAAATGTGCCAATAGGATTAGGAGAGCCTGTATTTGATAAGCTTCATGCACAATTAGGAAAAGCAATGCTATCTATTAATGCTGTAAAAGGATTTGAATATGGTGCAGGATTTTGTGCTACTAAAATGAAGGGAAGTGAACATAACGATCTTTTTAATGAAGACGGTACTACCCAAACCAATTTATCGGGAGGTATTCAAGGTGGGATTAGTAATGGTATGGATATTTACTTTCGAGTTGCTTTTAAACCAGTTGCCACATTAATACAAAAACAAAAGGCTTTAGACAATCAAGGAAATATAGTGGAAATGCAAGGGAAAGGAAGACATGATCCTTGTGTGGTACCAAGAGCGGTTCCTATAGTGGAAGCTATGGCAGCATTGGTTTTAGCAGATTTTGTCTTATTAAATAAAACGACCAAACTTTAAACTTAGTTGGATTTATATAAATACCAAAAGAAAATATTTATTTTCTTTCTGAATAAGAATGATTTTTTTTAATTTTTAAAAGTACTCGACTTTTCGGGCAAAGAATATGAAAAAACTAGCATTACACTGGAAGATTTTAATAGGAATGATTCTTGGTATCCTTTTCGGCTTTATTATGTTGCAAGTTGATGGAGGAAAAGGATTTGTGGCAGATTGGATAAAACCCTTAGGGACCATCTTTGTAAACTTATTAAAGTTAATTGCTATTCCGTTGATATTGGCATCTTTAATAAAAGGAATATCTGATTTAAAAGACATATCGAAGTTTAAAAATATTGGTATTCGAACGATTATTATTTATATAATGACAACCGTTATTGCGATTTCAATCGGACTTTTTTTAGTAAATGTCATTCAGCCTGGAAATGGAGTTTCAGAAGAAACCATTACAAAACTAACAACCACTTATTCCGAAAATAGTAGTGTAAAAGGAAAAATAGCTGAAGCTACAAAGCAAGTGGCAAGCGGACCATTACAATTTTTAGAAGATATGGTTCCAGATAATGCATTTAAAGCATTGAGTAATAATGGATTAATGTTGCAGGTTATTTTCTTTGCCATCTTTTTAGGAATATCTATGTTGCTAATAGGAGAGAAGCGAGCAAAACCCATGAAAGACATTTTTGATTCTTTAAATGATATTGTTTTAAAAATGGTAGACCTTATCATGTTATCTGCACCTTATGCAGTTTTTGCACTATTAGCTAGTGTAGTTGTATCTTCTGATGATCCAGATATATTATACGCATTATTACAATATGCAGGTGTTGTTGTTCTAGGATTGTTGTTGATGATTGTATTCTATTCCATTTTAGTAGGAACTATCACTAAAAAGAATCCTTTTTGGTTTTTAAAGCAAATTAGTCCAGCACAATTACTGGCTTTTTCAACCAGTTCTAGTGCTGCAACCTTACCTGTTACCATGGAACGTGTGGAAGAACATATAGGAGTAGATAAAGAAGTTTCGAGTTTTGTATTACCCGTAGGAGCAACTATAAATATGGATGGAACAAGTTTGTATCAAGCAGTTGCAGCTGTTTTTATATTTCAAGCATTAGGATTAGATTTAACTTTTGCAGATCAGCTAACCATTGTATTAACGGCATTATTAGCATCAATAGGTAGTGCTGCAGTACCTGGAGCAGGAATGGTAATGTTGGTAATTGTATTAGAGTCTGTTGGACTTCCCCCAGAATTATTGCCCATTGGCTTAGCGCTAATTTTTGCAGTAGATAGACCATTAGATATGTGTAGGACGGTAGTTAATGTAACTGGAGATGCAACTGTTTCTATGATGGTTGCTAAATCTGTTGGAAAATTAGGAGAGCCTCATGTTAAAGATTGGGATGACAATTATGATGAAGTAAAATAAATATCATATTCTCTATAATGAAAAACCCGAAAACTTTTAATAACAGTTTTCGGGTTTTTATTTGAATTAAATTTTATAGTTAACTCTTTTTATGGATATCCATTTGTGGATAAGGAATTTCAATCCCTGCTTTATCCAATTCAATTTTACAGGTTTCTGTCAATTCAAAATATACATCCCAATAATTTTCACTTAACACCCAAGGCCTTACATTAAAGTTAACAGAACTATCTGCCAATTCTCTTACATTCACTACAGGTGCTGGATCTTTAAGGGTTTTGTTATTGTCTGTTAAAATTTTCATTAAAACCTCTTTGGTTTGTTTGATGTCTGCATCATAACTAACTCCCATCACAAGGTCAACTCTTCGGTACTTTTCTGTGGAATAGTTGGTAATATTCCCATTCGACAAAATTCCATTAGGTATAATAATTTCTTTATTATCTGGAGTATTTAGTTTTGTGGTAAATATTTCTATTTCCTTTACCGTTCCTGCCTCTCCTTGTGCTTCAATATAATCCCCAGTTTTAAATGGCTTAAATATTAAAATTAAAACTCCTCCAGCAAAATTAGATAAAGAACCTTGCAGTGAAAGACCAACAGCCAAACCACCAGCAGCTAATAATGCCGCAAAAGAAGTGGTTTCAACTCCTAAGTTCCCTAGAATAACAACAATCAATAAAACTTTTAATAAGCCTACTATTATACTAGAAATGAACTTTTCTAAACTCTCATCATATTCCACTTTATCCATGGCTTTGACAAGTAATTTTTTAATTTTTTTAATTACCCATGAACCAATAATCCATAAAGCAATAGCTCCTAGAACTTTTAGTCCATATTCTAAAGTAAAATCTTTTAATATGTCCATCCATTTTTGCACATCGATATTTTCCATAATATTTGTTTTTAAATAATATGCAAAGAAACAAAACATTAAAAAGCATTAAAAGAAAAAGCCGCTAATAAATATTAACGGCTTTGTTTTTAATTCAAAAATTGTGTTAACTTTTTTTATGAATATCCATTTGTGGAAAAGGAATTTCGATACCTGCTTTATCTAATTCAAGCTTGCAGGCTTCCATAATTTCAAAATAAACATCCCAATAATCAGGACTATGTACCCAAGGTCTTACATAAAAATTAACAGAGCTATCTGCTAATTCTCCTAATACTATCATAGGAGCGGGTTCATCAACTACCCTGTCATTTTCTTTTAAAATATTAAATAATAAGTCCTTGGTCTGTTTGATATCTGAGTTGTAACTAACCCCTATCACTAGATCAACTCTTCGAAATTTTTCGGAGGAATAATTAGTAATGTTTCCATTAGATAAAGCTCCATTTGGGATGATTACTTCTTTATTATCCAAGGTATTAATTTTGGTGTTAAAAATTTGAATCTCTTTAACTACTCCTGATTCCCCCTGAGCTTCGATAAAATCACCAGTTTTATAAGGTTTTAAAATCAATATTAAAATTCCTCCTGCAAAATTGGATAAAGATCCCTGTAAAGAAAGTCCTACTGCTAAACCACCAGCAGCTAAAAGAGCAGCGAATGAAGTTGTTTCTACTCCTAGATTCCCCAATATAATTACAACTAATAATATTTTAAGAGAAATAATAGCAAGACTTGTTATAAATTTCTCTAGGCTTTCATCATACTCTACTTTATCCATTGCTGCATCAAGCAATTTTTTTATTCTCTTTATTACCCATGAACCAATAACCCATATTGCAATAGCACCTAGAAGTTTTAATCCATAATCTGAACCAAATTCAATTAGTTTGTCTATCCATACTTGTGCGTCATCTTGTAAACCTTCTACTCCTTCTTGAACGCTTTCTATTCCTTCTTGTACGTTTTCTGAGTCTACTTGTAATTTATTCATATTTTATAAAATTTTATTTTAAATAAAAATAACAAATCTTTTTAAGCTTGAAAAAAATATTTTTCAATATTACCTGTCATCCAATTTATAAAGCATAACATCGAAATTTCAGAACACACTTATGATAAAGTTGTTACTTGTATAAGCTAAGTCTTTTAGCAACCTCCCAATTACTCTCCATATAATTTTGCAATAAATAATTACTTATGAAAAGAAATACTCTTTTTTGTGTATTATTTTTGCTACAATATTTTGTGTATCCCCAAGTAGGAATAAACACTACCAACCCTAGCCCAGCGTCCGTTTTGGATGTCAATAGCTCAAGTGATGGCGTTAATTTTGGAGGATTAAAACCTCCAATAATTAAATCTTTAAGTGAAAGAAATGCCATACAGCCAGGAATAAGTGATATTGGATTGCTTATTTTTTTAAGCGATGCTTTAAATAGTAATTTTTGCTTTCAAATATGGAATGGTTCTACTTGGGAAGATATTTATTGTATAATCACACCGGCTATCGTTGATATAGCTACTCAGGATTTTGATTTTAATCAAACCTGGAGTTATACTGTAGATCCAACTATTTATAATGTAGGCAATGATATTTGGGATATCGTTAATACATTACCAAACATCACTGGTTTTTCAGGTGATTTTTTGGGCTGTAGGGATTTGGACAATACAAATGGAGGTGGAAATTTTATCCATGAAATTACTTTTAACAATGTAGATGTTTCTGCTTATACAAATGTACAAGTAACATTTGACTATGATATTTATGAATTTGATAATGGGGATGATGTTTTTTACGAACTCTTTTTAGACAATGTTGGTCAGGGTTCTGTCCTATTTATAGAAGGAAATAGTGATTATAGTGAAAGTGGAACTATTGTATTAAATGTTCCGGATACCACTACAAATGTTAGATTAACGGTTGGAATAGATCAAAACGGAGATGATGATACAGCTGGCTTTGATAATTTTAGAATTATTGGGCTATAAAAATTTCGCTCTTAATTCTGGTGTTGGAATCATGCAGACTTCTCTTTTTCCATACCATTTATATCGATTTCTAGCTACAAAATCATAAACCCAATTACGGATAAATTTTGGAACAATTATAAAACTAAAGAGCAGGGGGTAAGCCCCTGATAAAGACCTGGAAATATATAAAGCAGCTGTAGATTTTATATAAGCTTTTTCCTGGTCAATTAAAATAATAGAATCTGTTTCAGTGGAATTAATATTGAATTTGGTAATGTATTCTTTTCCTATATCACTTTGTAGGGCAGCAAACCGAAAGAGGTCATTTTTATCTTTTCGAATTACAAAATTGACAGAGGTATTACATAGGTTACAAACTCCATCAAATAAAATGATCTTATGATTTTTTTTCATTTTTTTTTTTAATCCAGTGCTTCGATATGATGTTCGTACCTTACATCTCTCAGCATCCTTTAATTGTTATTATTAAGTATCCTGAGTGTCCCGATTTTTCATAGGGACGTATCGAAGGGCATTTAATTAAATTTAACTTCAACACTTTAAATTATTATACTTTCTCCAATTCTATCATATTTACATTAGTAGTAAATGTACCATAATTTACTATTGCTTTCTTTTTTTCAATCTTGTCTATTGTTCCTATAGCAATTCCATCTATCATACGTACTCGATCCCCAATTTTTAAAGTTACTTTAGGTTGAAGAGGTGGTGCTTTTTTGGCTTCTTCTTTTTCCTTTTTTTTCCGCTTTCTAATAACGTTAACTTTTGCTTCTACTTCTTGTTTTACTTTTTGGGTTTTTACTTTTTCTTTCTTTTTTACAGCAGGCGTAACTTTCTTAATTTTGCTATTTTCTACTAAAACCATCTTAAAGAGCTCGTCTAGTAGGGCTTTCTTTTTCTTATTATTGTTGTAATGATTTGCTAAAGAGTCAATTTTTTTGCCCAAGCTTATTAACCGTTGATTAGAATCAAACATCTCTTGGTAACTTTCGAGTTTATCTTGAATCTTAACATTTGTTTCTTCCAATTGCTTGCTATTCTTTTTTGCTTTTTGTTCTTCTGTTTTAAGCAATTCTGAAGTTTTACGAAGCTGAAAACGTTCTTTCTGAAGATTGGCAATACTCTTGTCAAATCGAACCTTACCACTCTCTATTTTCTTTTTGGCCTTATTGATTAAACTATAAGGAATTCCGTTTTTTTGGGCGACTTCAAAAGTAAATGAACTTCCAGCTTCTCCTAAAAGTAATTGATACATCGGTTCTAAAGTATGGGTGTTAAATTGCATATTAGCATTGGTCGCATGAGGCAATTCGCTAGCTAGTAATTTTAAATTGGTATAATGCGTAGTAATCACACCAAAGGATTCTCGTTCATAGAAAACCTCCAGAAAGGTTTCTGCCAATGCTCCACCTAATTCAGGATCACTTCCGGTACCAAATTCATCGATAAGAAATAAAGTATCCGACTTACATTTCTTTAAAAACTGATTCATTTTTTTTAATCGATAGCTATAAGTACTCAACTGATTTTCTATAGACTGGTTGTCACCAATATCGGTAAGGACTCTATTAAAAAAGCAAAATTCACTAGACGAATCAACTGGAACTAACATCCCCGATTGCAATAAAACCTGTAGTAAACCAACTGTTTTAAGAGTAATACTTTTCCCTCCAGCATTAGGACCAGAAATTACAATGATTCTATTTTCTGGATGTAATTCTATAGTTTGCGGAAAAGTTATTTCCTTTCTAGCATTATTAGCTACTAGAAGTAAAGGATGATAGGCCTTTTTTAAATGCAACCTCTTCTTATTGGTTAATAAGGGTAGCACCCCGCTAATTTGAATTGCATATCGTGCTTTCGCATGCAAGACATCAATAGTTGTTAAATAATCTTGGTAGGATTCTAGTAAGACTTTGTAGGGCCTAATAAATTCGGTAAGTTCTTTTAAAATCCTTTTTATTTCTTCAAGTTCCTCATAAATAAGATTGCTTAATTCATTAGCATATTCTAAGGTTTCTTGAGGCTCCATATATACCAAGCTTCCTGTTTTTGAATTACCCAAAACAGTACCTCTTATTTTTTTACGATACATGGCTTTTACTGCAAGAACTCTGCGGTTATCTACGATAGTCTCTCTTATATCATCTAAATAATCTTGCTGAGCATAATGTGTAAGTGCTTTTGAAAAAGAAGAGTTAATTTTTACTTTTACTATTTTAAGTCTACTTCGTATGGCAGCTAAATTATCTGAAGCATTGTCTTTTACTTCACCATATTTATTTATTTTTTTAATTATTTCTTCTGAAATATGGTTCGTATAGTTAGTTTGTTCAGAAAAAGAATTTAGATAGATGTAAAACTCTTCATATTTTTTAAAAAATTTTAAAAGAACCTGAGTAGAATTGGTTACAGAAAGTATTTTCCTAAAACCAGTAACTTCCAAAGTACTGTTTTCTATAGTTAATAAATGAAGTTCTCTGCTAATGGATTCAAATCCGTGATTTGGTATTGGACTATCACTATTAAATGAAGCAGTAAATTCTTTTACTCTATTTAATTCGGATGGGATCCTTTCTACATCAGAAAAAGGAAGTATAGCAAGTGTTTTTTCTTTACCTAATTCAGTAATACAAAAGGAGGAAACCTGTTGTAATACCAACGGAAACTCTAAACTTTCTAATGTTTTCTTGGGGATGTTAATCATTCTCCTTCAAATTTTTATTGAACTATATATAAACTGAAATTGTAAGTACCGTCATCGTTAATAATAAAAGAATAACAATTAATGGTGTGACAAACTTTAACCATTTATCATAACCCACATTTACAATAGCTAGAGATGCTAATATTAAACCCGTAGGATTTAGAAAAGCAAATAAGCCCATTCCATATTGATAAGCATTTACGATAAACTCTCTTCCTATACCAACCCCATCCCCTAAAGGTGACATTATGGGCATGGTTAAAACTGCCATTCCAGAAGAGGAAGGAATAAAAAAGGACAAGCCACCATAAATATATAACATGGTATTTATAAACAGACCTTTATTCATACCATCTGTTAAACTACTTGAATAATAGAGTAGGGTATCGCTAATAAGGCCATCTTCCATTAGTACCGTAACACCTCTTGCAATTCCAATTATAAAAGCAACTCCTAATAATTCGGTTGCTCCTTTTATAAAAGTATCTACAAACACTCGTTCTTTAATTCTTGAAAGAAAACCAATTAATATAGCACCTACAAAGAATACGGATGTCATTTCTAAAAACCACCAATCCAATTTTGAAACTCCGTAAATCATAACTACAAAACACAGAACAAAAACCAATAGTATCATTCTTAATCTTGCGGTTAATTGTACCGAGCTATTGTTGGATAAATTACCAAACCTATTTTCAATTTCTTGCTTTTGACTATAAATAATTGATTTTGTAGGATCTTTTTTTATACGTTGTGCATATCGAATAATATAAATAATACAGATTATTAACCCTAAAGCCAACATTATAAATCTTCCATTAAGTCCTGCGGTCCAAGTAATACCTGCAGCATCTGAAGCTATTATAGTGCTAAAAGGGTTTACTGTAGAGGCCATAGTTCCCATAGAAGAGCCTATGTAAATAGATGCTAAGGCTACAATGGCATCGTATCGGGCAGCCAAAAAAACGGGTATTAGAATTGGGTAAAAAGCAATGGTTTCTTCAGCCAATCCAAAAGTAGTTCCTCCAAGAGCAATTAAGGAAGTAACCAAAATTATTAAGATAAACTCTTTTCCTTCAAGGACCTTTCCTAACCAGGAAATTCCAGCTTCAAAAGCTCCTGTGGCATTAACAATTCCTATGAGCCCTCCAATGATTAATATTAATAATATAATATCAGAAACCTCAGTAATTCCTTTTAGTGGAGATTGTATGTATTCTTTGATTCCTTGTGGTCTGGGCTCTAGCTTTTGGTATGTGTTTGGTATGCTAATTGGTTTCCAAATATCCCCACTTGTAAATTTCTCTAAGGGTATTTTTACCTGTAAATCGTCTAGTGTTTTTTGAGTTGCTTCTAGTGTTACCTTTTCTTTTAAATGAGTTCTTTCAAAAGTGTTTTCTACTTTATCATACGATAGCCTGTCGTATTGCCCCGCAGGAATCATCCAAGTTAGAATGGCTACTAAACCAGCAATAATTAATAATATAGTTTGAGGAGTCGGAAATATAATTTTTTTCTTGGCTGAAGTCAAATTTGAAAATTTATTTTTTAATTAAATTAATAGAGGTTAGCATTGCTTAAACTTTTCTTTTATTATTAATTTTGTTCAAAAGTACTAATTATGACTGTAAATATTGACTCAAGTTGGAAGGAACAATTACAAGAAGAATTCGATAAACCTTATTTTACGAATCTTAGCCAATTTGTAAAGCAAGAATATGCCGATCATACTTGTTATCCGCCTGGGGATTTAATTTTTTCAGCATTTAATCATACTCCTTTTCAAGAGGTGAAAATAGTTATTATTGGTCAGGATCCGTATCACGGAGAAGGGCAGGCAAATGGCTTGTGTTTTTCAGTAAAGGATACTATAAAACATCCACCTTCATTAATTAATATTTTTAAAGAAATCGAATCCGATTTGTTAATCCCTTATCCTCAAAGTGGAAATTTAGAACGTTGGGCAGACCAAGGAATACTTTTGTTAAATGCTACCTTAAGTGTAAGAGCGCATCAAGCAGGAAGCCATCAAAAAAAAGGGTGGGAGCAATTTACAGATGCTGTAATTTCTAAACTATCTGAAGAAAAAGAAGGGCTTGTGTTTTTATTATGGGGAGGATTCGCCAAGAAAAAAGGAGCTAGAATTAATACGGATAAACATTTGGTTTTAACTACAGGGCATCCATCACCATTAAGCGCAAATAGAGGGTATTGGTTTGGTAACAAATGTTTTAGTGAAGTAAATAAATATTTGAATGAATTAGGAAAAGATCCCATTCAATGGTAATTAATTAAAACGAATTCGTTTTATTCGTCTTCTGGTATGTGGGTTTCTGGATCGTTACAGCTAAATTGAAGTATCAGGAAGTTGGTAACTAATAAGGTCCCCAGAATGATTAAAAATGTGATCATAATTCTTTATTAACATTTACATGATGTTAAATAAATAAAAAGGTTGCGTGCTAATTAATTTTTTATCTAAATAACATTTGATTTTCAGGATATAAATAAATTGTATATTTTTAGGAATCAATAATTTTAAGATACAAACTCATGAAAAAACTTTATTCTTTGCTATTTTTAATTGCGATTAATTTTTACGGCTTTTCACAATCCAACCAATATTTACATTTCGATGGAATTGATGATTATGTTGAAATAGAAAACGGAGTAGCCCTTTTAGATGGCACTACAGAAATCACCATGTCTGGTTGGTTTTATACAGACCAGTTAATCTACGGCGCTGGAATGATTGGTTTTAGAGGAGAAGGAGAAGGAGATTCTATGTATTTAATTCAATTAAGTGATGGGGTAATAGAATGTCGACTCATTATAGGTGGAAATTTATATCAAGTTGTTGCACCAGCAGGATCTATACAGGCAGAAACTTGGCAATATGTTACTTGGGTTTATAATGGTAGTAGTATCGAGTTATTTATCGATGGAAATAGCATAGGAACCGCAAGTGCTTCTGGGACTTTTACAGGAACCACTAAACCCTTTGGAATTGGAAAAAGTATAGCACCTGGCTATAACTTTATATTTAAAGGAAGAATTGATGAAGTTTCACTTTGGGGTGTAGCACTTAGCCAAGGAGAGATTCAAAATATTATGAACGATGAATTAATTGGAGATGAATCTGGTTTGGTAGCCTATTATAAATTTAACCAAGGTATTCCAGAAGATGATAATACCTTTATTACACATCTATTTTCTGAAGCAGGAGGACAAGAAACGGATGCTTTATTACATAGTTTTGCTTTAGAAGGTACTACTTCAAATTTTGGAGGAGTGTTAGATCCCGATTTTCAAGTCATTAATTTTCCAATTATATCTAACAAAGTAATTTTTGACGACCCTTTTGATCTGGAAGCATATACAAGTTCAGGCTTAGAGGTTGATTATACAGTTGTTTCAGGACCAGCTTCTGTTTCTGGAAATACTGTAACCTTAGACGGGGTATTAGGAGAAGTAATAATTAAAGCAAGCCAAGACGGGAATGGTACTTATAATCCAGCAGAAGATGTTTTTTCTTCTTTTCAAGTATTGGATCCAGCAGATGTTTTACCACAAATTACATTAACAAATCCTGTACCTGGAGATGTTTTTGTTCCAGAATTAGGACCAATTCTTGTTTCTGCTAAGGCTTCGATTGAATTTCCAGATGTTTTTTCAATAGAGTCAGTCGAAGTGAAAATTGCAAACGAAACTGTTGTGCTAACCGATTATGAAAACGGTTTTTATACCGGCTGGTGGACTCCAAATTCCTATGGTGTAAAAGATATAGAAGTAACAGGTACTAATAATTATGGAAATGAAAATATAGATAATTATGCTATCACAATAGTAGATACAGCACAAGATATTCTTGTAGATGCTGCAACCGATGTTTGGGTGTACAGTAACGTATTTTCTGCTGAGGTTGAAGCTACTTTACCTAGCTATATGGGGGCTTATGATAGTATTAATGCTACTCTAATTATTGCATGCCCTACTGGAGGCTGTGATCCCTGGGATAGAGTTTCTCATATTGAAGTACAAGGGCATGATGGAAAGTGGCATGAAATTATTAGGTATATTACTCCTTATGGTGTAGCCTGTGATCATGAAGTAGATTTAACAGATTTTATGTCTTTATTGCAAGGGACTGTAAATTTTAGGTTTACCTTAGGTACAGGAGGCAATGGGTTTTTATACAGCTTAGTTCTAGATTACAATGCTGGGCAACCTACTTATAATTATAGCACGGTTTCCAATCTTTGGTCCAATACATATGCTTTTGGAGATTTAGCTGATTTACAGCCTTGTGAAAATTATGAAATTGATTATGCAGATAATGTAGAAGCTGCAAAAATTAAATTGGTTTCTACTGGACATGGTTGGGGGAGTACTAATACAGGAAATGCAGCAGAATTTCATCATGATATTCATAATGTTTGGGTAGATGGAGAATCTACATTCGTACAAGATAATTGGGTGATTTGTGACCCTAATCCAGACGGATGTAATCCACAAAATGGAACTTGGTATTATGATAGAGCAGGTTGGTGTCCAGGGTCTATTGCACAATGGTTCGATTATGATTTAGGAACTGTTAATACCGCTACTCCAATGGAATTAAATTACATCTTCGATACCGATTATATAGATTATTGTCATCCAAATAACCCTGATTGTATTACTGGCACTACTTGTAGTAATTGTAATGAAGGCTTTAATCCACACCTTATTGTGGCAAGCCATTTGGTTTCTTTTGGTGACGAACCACTTCTTGATAATGATATTATTTTGAGTTTTAATGATTTTGATAATCCTTTTCGAGAGAATAAATTTGATTTTACTGTTTTTCCAAACCCTTCCACGGGAAGATTTATTGTAGACACATACTATGAATTGAATAGTAAGATATTTATCTATAATATTAATGGAGAATTAATTACAGAAATCAACAATAGAGATATAAAGAAAAGCCATCAAGTAGATATATCTTATGCAGCCAAAGGAATTTACTTTGTAAAGGTGGTAAATGACAAAGGGACTTCCACTAAAAAAGTAATTGTTTATTAATATAATTTCATTCAAGAATTATAAAAAGCAGTTTAATATTAAATTAAGCTGCTTTTTATTTATAGACACTTTAATTTTAATACAATCTGTGTACTATATTTTCTGAAGGAATTGTATTAGGAATTAATTTTAATTTTAATAAAGCTTTCTGGATCTCATCTATTTTCATTTCTGAAACTTGATCTTGAGACCACTCTGTCAATTCAAGCCATTGCTTTACATCTTCTAATTTTTGATCGTATCGTTCAGAAATTAGAGTGTCCAATAAGGGTGTTTCTTTAAAAGCTATAGAAGTTTCATTTATTATTTTTAGAATAGTTTTTATGCTTTCTTCTTCATTTTCAAGAATATCATTTCTTACTGCAATAACAAAGCAAGGCCAAGGAGTAGGGCATTCCCCTAACAATCTTAAAGTATTATCATCTACAAAAGGTTTGGTTGTAAATTTTTCCCACATAAAATAATCGCCTTTTCCCTTTGGAAGATTTTCTAAAGCACCTTTTAAATCTTTAATTACATCAAATTTTAAATCGGTTTCTAAATTCCAAGATTTTTGCTCAGCATGAACATAAGTCATTAAATGAGAACCACTCCCAAATCTACTTATGGCTGCAGAACTGCCTTTTAAATCTTCAACTAAATGATAATTAGAATTGGAAGCCACATGAATTCCCCAGATTAATGGGGACTGAATATATACCTGAACAATTTTACATTCGTTCCCTTTAATAATATCTCGTATAATTCCTTCAGTAAGAATCACCGCCATATCTATTTCTTTATTCCGAAGCGCAGCACACATTTCACCGGTCCCTCCATAAAAATCTTTCCACCGTAGATTTATTCCTTCTTTGGTATATTTTTTATCCCGAAGTGTAAAATACCAAGGCAGATTAAAATGTTCTGGAACTCCACCAATCGTGAAATTTTTCATTCTACTAGTTTTTCGAGAGTATATTTTATTAGTTGATCAACTATAGAACTTGGATCTTTACTAAAAGTTCCATTAGCTCTATTCGCGATAATAGCGTTTAAGGAAAGTGCTCGATGTCCTAATAATTTTGATAAGCCATAGATTGCAGAGGTTTCCATCTCTAAATTAGAAATACGATGGCCATTACTAGAAAAGGAATCAATCTTCTGGTTTAATTTGGGATCTTCTATAGGAAGTCTTAAAACCCTTCCTTGTGGTCCATAAAAGCCACCAGCAGTAGCAGTGATACCTTTATAGGTATGTTCACTTTCCATTTTTTCTTCAAGACCTTTGTCGTTTTCAATTATAAGTGGTCTAGCTTTTTGAGAATTCCAATTGGTAAATTCAATAAATTCGTTTTCTAAAGAAGGATTTGTAATTTTATCTATTTGATAAAAATGCAACATTCCGTTTAAATCCAAACCATGAGTGCTTAATACAAAGGAATCTACAGGAATATCATTCTGAAGAGAACCAGAAGTTCCAACTCTTATTATCTCTAAACTTGTCAGTTTTTCTTTAGGTGTTCTTGTTTCTAAATCTATATTAACAAGAGCATCCAATTCATTAATTACAATATCTATATTATCGGGTCCAATACCAGTAGATATTACCGAAATTCGTTTTCCTTTATAGGTTCCTGTTTGGGTTTTAAATTCTCTCTTTTGTGTCGAGAATTCAATAGTATCAAAATACTGTGTAATTTTTTCAACACGGTTCTGATCTCCTACAAACAAGATAGTATTAGCAATATGTTCTGGTTTTAAATTCAAATGATAAACACTTCCATCTGGATTTAATATTAGTTCTGATTCTTTAATTGGCATTTAATATAATTTAATATTTGAGGGCTTAAAAAATTATATTCAAATTGAAATTGCCCTTGTTTTAACTCTTTATTACTTTTTAACCACCTACACGTTTTACCTTAAAACCTTTGTCTTTTAAAAAGACCATAATTTTATCTCTATAATCTCCTTGAATAATTATCTGTTCATTTTTAAAACTTCCCCCAACACTTAAAAGTTTCTTTATTTCTTTTGCAAGTTGTTTAAAGTCTGAATCTGCACCAGTGTACCCCTCAATAATAGTAATAGGTTTTCCTTTGCGTTTTTCATATTTGCAGATCATAGGATCGTCTTGTAGCCATAAAGTAGAATCTTCTATCTTTTTGATTTCTTCGGAAGGGGTGTGTTCTGGAAATAAATTTTTAAGCTGATCTTGTAAATCCATATTATTTTTTTAAACCAATTTCTGCCAATCGTTGTTGCAAAAATTCTCCTGAAGTAATATCATCAAATGCCTTTGGATGGTCTGCATCGATACATTTTTCCAAGCAATTTAATTTCATATCGCTCCTTGGATGCATAAAAAATGGAATGGAAAAACGAGGAGTTCCCCATTCTTCTTTTGGTGGATTTACAACTCTATGAATCGTAGAACGCAGTTTATAATTGGTATGTCTTTCTAGCATATCTCCAACATTTACTACTAAATCTCCTTCTTCGGGTTTTGCTTCAATCCATTCTCCATCATTACGCAATACTTGTAATCCTCCTGCAGAAGCACCCATAAGTAATGTGATTAAATTAATATCGCCATGCGCTCCAGCTCTAACTGCCCCTTTTGGTTCGTCTAGAATAGGAGGGTAATGGATGGGCCGCAAAATGCTATTCCCATTAGCAATCCAGTGATCAAAATAATTTTCGTCTAAACCTATATATAAGGATAATGCTTGAAGTATATATTTTCCAGTTTTTTCTAATAACCGATATGCTTCCATCCCAGTTGTATTAAAACCAGATAGCTCGTTTACGATTACATTTTCTGGATATTCTTCTATTAAATTTGCATCTGCACTTGGCTCTTGTCCAAAATGCCAAAACTCTTTTAAATCCCCCTCTTTTTTGCCTTTCGCATGTTCTTTACCAAAGGATATATAACCTCGTTGCCCTGCCAATCCTTCTATTTCATATCCTTCTTTAACGGCTTCTGGAAGTGCAAAGAAACCTTTAACTTCTTTATAAAGATTATCCATTAGGGCGTCACTCAAAAAATGATTTTTTACAGATGCAAAACCAATTTCAGAATAGGCTAATCCTATTTCTTGGACAAATTTTTGTTTACGTTGTGGATCATCCGAAAGAAAATCGGCTAAATCAACACTAGGTATATTAATCATAAGTAAAATTTTAATAATGCAAATATACCAAATTTGATAAGGAAACTAGCCATTACCAAGTTTTCAAGTAAAATATTATAACATTTTTTGTGTAAATTAAATAGTAAAAAGAAATGGTTTAAAACGTTGGTTTTTTCTACTTTTGAAACCATAATACAAGATATGAATTCCAATACAGTAACTAATATACAATTTGATTATAAGCCAAAAGAGTTTGATAAGGAAACCCTTATAAAACTTTATAAGTCAATGCTTAAACCTCGATTGATAGAGGAGAAAATGTTGATATTGCTTCGGCAGGGAAAAATATCTAAATGGTTTAGTGGTATTGGCCAGGAAGCAATATCGGTGGGAGTTACCGCAGCCTTAGACCAAGAGGAGTATATTTTACCAATGCATCGAAATTTAGGCGTGTTTACAGGTAGAGACATACCTTTAGATCGTTTGTTTTCGCAATGGCAAGGTAAAGCCAACGGATTTACAAAAGGAAGGGATAGAAGTTTTCATTTTGGAACCCAAGAATTTAATATAATAGGAATGATTTCTCACCTAGGGCCACAATTTGGACTTGCTGATGGAATTGCACTTGGAGATAGATTAAAGAAAAACAATAAGGTTTGTGCAGTGTTTACTGGAGATGGCGGAACAAGTGAAGGAGATATTCATGAGGCGCTTAATGTAGCATCTGTTTGGCAATTACCAGTATTATTTTGTGTTGAAAATAATGGCTATGGACTTTCTACACCATCTAAGGAGCAATTTAATTGTGAGTTTTTATCCGATAGAGCAAAAGGCTACGGTATGGAATCTCATATCATTGATGGGAACAATATCTTAGAAGTATATACCAAGGTAAATGCTATAGCAGAAGATGTTCGGAAAAACCCACGTCCAGTGATGTTGGAGTTTTTGACTTTTAGAATGCGTGGGCATGAAGAGGCTAGTGGTACTAAATATGTACCAAAAGAATTGATGGAAGAATGGGCATTAAAAGATCCTTTAGAAAATTATACTGCATTTTTAAGAAATGAAAAAATATTAAGTGAAGAACAAGAAGTCCTTTTTAAGAAGGAAATTATAAAAGAAATTCACGACGGATTAGAACTAGCTTTTGCAGAACCTGTTATTGAATCTTCTGAAAGTGAAGAGTTAAATGATTTGTATCAACCATTTGTATATCAAGAAATTACTCCAAATAAAAAAGAAGAGAACATTCGTTTGGTCGATGCGATTTCAATAGGTTTGAAACAATGCATGCAACGCCATGACAACTTGATTTTAATGGGGCAAGATATTGCAGATTATGGCGGAGTTTTTAAAATTACTGATGGTTTTCTAAAAGAATTTGGAAAAGATAGAGTGCGTAATACTCCTATATGTGAGTCGGCAATAGTTTCGGCTGCTATGGGGCTTTCTATAAACGGATATAAAACCATGATGGAGATGCAGTTTTCAGACTTTGTAACTTCAGGTTTTAATCCTATTATCAACTTATTAGCAAAATCTAATTACAGATGGAATCAAAAAGCAGATGTAGTAATTAGAATGCCTTGCGGTGCTGGAGTGGGAGCAGGGCCTTTTCACAGTCAGACCAACGAAGCTTGGTTTACTCATACTCCTGGATTAAAAGTGGTTTATCCTGCTTTTCCTTACGATGCCAAAGGATTATTGGCAACTGCAATTGAAGATCCTAATCCTGTGTTATTTTTTGAACACAAAGCATTATACAGAAGTGTTAGACAAGATGTGCCAACAGATTATTTTACCTTGCCACTAGGGAAAGCATCA
This sequence comes from uncultured Flavobacteriales bacterium, assembly GCA_913063255.1. GTDB lineage: Bacteria > Bacteroidota > Bacteroidia > Flavobacteriales > Flavobacteriaceae > Marifrigoribacter. The sequence goes on from CAJXYJ010000014.1 coordinate 29,667, forward strand.
CTATTGCGAGAAGGGAATGACGTTACAATAATAACGTATGGAGCTGGAGTACATTGGGCTTTAGAAACTTTAGAAGAGGCTACCCATATTTCAGCAGACCTTATCGATTTACGAACTTTATCTCCTTTGGATACCGAAGCCATATATGCTTCTGTAAAAAAGACAGGAAAAGTAATTATTCTTCAGGAAGATTCTATGTTTGGAGGAATTGCTTCAGATCTTTCAGCAATGATTATGGAAGAATGTTTCGAAGATCTTGACGCACCTGTAAAACGTGTTGCTAGTATGAATACGCCAATTCCATTTGCAGCGAATTTAGAAGCACAATACCTTCCGAAGAAAAAATTTAAAAGTGCTTTATTAGTTTTGTTAAACTATTAGTTAAAGAATAATAGTATTGCTTATTGAAATTAATATTATAATTATATTAGCAAAAAGGCTAAATGAAACTAAAATATTTTTTTCTTGTTTTAATACTATCCAGTTTTATAATTTCTCCTAGTGGTATTATAGATTTAAATGACTTGTTTGATTATGAAAATCTAGAAGTTCCATCGTATATAAATAAGGACAATACAACTACTGGTAATGAAATCACCAATTCTGGAGCAATCTTAGGGAGAGTTCTTTTTTATGATAAAAACTTATCTAGTAATTCAATCATTTCATGTGCAAGTTGCCACCTCCAAGAATTTGCATTTGGAGATACAGAACGTGCAAGCTTAGGTGTTAACGGAACTACTGGGCGACATTCTATGCGCTTAATTAATACAAAATTCACCCATGAATCGCGGGCTTTTTGGAACGAAAGAGCAATTACTTTTGAAGTTCAAGCAACGATGCCAATTAAAGATCATATTGAAATGGGCTTTAGTGGAGAAAATGGAGATCCAAATTTTGACGATTTAATAGAAAGATTAAATGAATTAGAATACTACCCTTTACTATTTGATTTTGCCTTTGGCGATTCTGAAATTACAGAGTATAGAATACAAAAAACATTAACACAATTTGTTAAAAGTATAACATCTTTCGATTCAAAATTCGATATTGGAAGAGGACAGGTTTCTAGTAATTATAGTAGTTTTCCAAATTTTACTAACCAAGAGAATTTTGGAAAATCATTATTTTTCAATTCTCCTTCTAATGGTGGAGCTGGTTGTTTTAGATGCCATAGTGGTTCAGAAATTAGCATTGTAACTAATACTCTTAATAATGGTATAATAGGAGTGATTGGAGATGAAGAAGAAGTAGATTTATTTGTTACAAAAGCTCCTACATTAAGAGATTTAGTTAACCCTCAAGGGGTTCTTAATGGCCCTATAATGCACGATGGTAGTTTAAATAGCCTAATGGATGTTGTAAATCATTATAATGATTTGGTTGCAACAGATGAAAATCCACAATTAGATTCTCGCTTGTTTGGTCCAGAAAATGACCTCAATTTAAGCCAACAACAAAAAGAGGCGCTAATAGCTTTTTTAGAGACTTTAACTGGAGATAATGTTTATACTGCAGAACAGTGGTCAGATCCCTTTGATGAAAATGGGGAGTTGATTGTAATCCCATTAATAACAGGGATTGAAGATGTAAGTAATTTAGCAAAAATTAAACTTTTCCCGAACCCAACTTCAAAAATATTTTCTTTGAATTTACCAGAGGATTTCTATCAACTTTTAATATTTGATATAAACGGAAAACTTATTAGGAATACTTCAGCAAAAGCAAATCACCAAGAAGATGTTAGTGATTTAAAAAATGGGATTTATTTTGTACAAATTAAAAATACAAATACTAAAGAGTCCACCATCAAAAAACTTGTGAAAATCTAATTAAAATTGGATGCCTATCCTTTACAATTTTCTGTAATTTTGAATTCCATTAAAAACCGAATTAGATATTATTAATTTTCCATCCATAGAGCCCCAAAGATTAGCTGTAAAACTAACCGCTACCGGTGAACGAAGTCTTCGTAGTAATCATCCCTGGATTTTTGAGGATAGTATAGAAAAGATTAATAAGGAAGGAAAATCGGGCGATATCGCCATTATCTTTAGTCATACAAAAAATAAAGCGATAGGAGTGGGCTTATACGATCCAGAATCTCCTATTCGTATTAAAATGCTTTATAGCGAAGGCGGTATTTCTATAGACGAAGCTTTTTTTAAAGAAAGAATAAATCGAGCTTATGCTATTCGTATTCCTTTATTAGAAACCAATACCAATAGTTATCGTTTACTCTTTGGCGAAAATGATGGATTTCCTAGTTTTATTGCAGATGTATATAATAAAGTATTGGTGGTTAAATTATACGCTGCCATTTGGTATCCTTATTTGGAGCCTATATTAAAGTACTTATTAGAAGTAAGCTCTTGTGAGACTATAGTATTGCGATTAAGTAGAAATTTACAGCAACAGAAGGATTCTTATGGACTTTATGAAGGACAAGTTTTATATGGTGAATTAAAAGATGAAGTGGTTTACTTTGTGGAGCATGGCGTACAATTTTCTGCCAATGTAATTAAGGGACATAAAACTGGTTACTTTCTAGATCATAGAGAAAATAGAAAACGAGTAGGGGAGCTCTCTAAAGGAAAAACGGTCTTGGACGTATTTTCCTATGCAGGGGGATTTTCGGTACATGCTTTGGCTAATGGAGCCAAAGAAGTTACCAGTGTAGACATTAGCAAGCAGGCATTAGAAATTGCTGTTACTAATGGGAAACTAAATACTTTTAAAGGAAAGCATCTTACCCTTGCTGGAGACGCCTTTTTATTATTACAGCAACTCATTAGCAATAAAAAAACTTTTGATGTAGTGGTTATCGACCCTCCATCTTTTGCAAAAAGTAAGAAGGAAATAGAAAAAGCAGAAAAGAAATACCAACAATTGGCTCAATTGGGGGAGCAACTTACTGCAAAAGGAGGAATGTTAGTATTAGCTTCCTGTTCTTCTAGAATCTCTTCTGAAACTTTTTTCGAAATCAATAAACGAGTATTAAAAAAGCAATCCAGAGCATTTGGGGTTCTAAAAACTACCCAACACGATATAGATCATCCTATTAGTTTTCCAGAAGGAGCATATTTAAAGACAGGTTATTATAGATTTACAAAATAATTCCTTATTTTTAGATAGAAATAAAAAAGGTTTCGTAAGAATTCTCTCCTCAAATCTAATTTAATTACGAAAACTAACATTTATCATTTTTTTTAATATGATGATTGTTTAGCTTTATTCTTTTAATTAAATCTGATAATTATGAAAATATACGATGACAAGCACATTAAA
>CAJXYJ010000015.1 GCA_913063255.1 uncultured Flavobacteriales bacterium
TCTTTATTAAACATAAATTCAAAGCAACCATCTTCTACCATAATTCCTGTATTTAATTCTTTAGAAGAATTATTCAAAATACAAAATTGGTATAAACGAAATATATCACTCGATAAATTTAAGGGTCGAGAATCTAAAAAAATATCCTTCATATATTTTTTGAAATGGAATTTCTAATCCATGCCTTAAATATATTATTAATTTGCAAAAATCATACTTTCTTGTTTATATATTCCGTAAAACTATTAATACACCCCCTCCCAATTTAGAAAGGGGGAATAATTATTTATTTTTTAGATTCTAGCTTCGCAATCATTTCTTGCGCGGATGTCATTCTTGGATCCATTTCTAGTGCTTTTTTATAATATTCTAAAGATTTCTTATAATCTCTTTTTTCATAATAGCCTTCTCCCAAACTATCCCATAGGTTGGCATCTTCTGGAAATAGTTTTACATTTAAATGGAAAAACTTTAAGGCTTCTTCTACTTCTCCATTTTGTAAATAATCATAACCGATATCGTTAAGAATCATTCCCTTTGGGTCTTCGGCATGAAAATTATCAATCAGACTATAAAAGTTATCTTCTATAAAAGAAAAGCCAAACTTTTTATAATGATTGTAAATATTCTGAACAGCAGGTAAGGATGGAGTTTTTGGTTCTTCACCTCTAACAATTGCTAATATCCCAGAACCCAATTGTTCTGCCACAGGTTCGTCCATATTGGCAAAAACAATAATGCTTATCTCATCTCTTAACACTTCATAATAGGCGGTATTTGCACCCGGAAATCCTCCTGCCATCGGGATTGCTCCCCCGGTAGTTCTATTTTCGTTGGTAAATTTAAAGAACATGTCATCCGCTTTAGTTGCTTTACTCAACAAAGTAGCTCCATAAAAATATTCGGTATAAAATTTAACGATATCTCCTGCCGAAGACTGAAAGCCTCCATCTGGATTTGGAACCTCTACAAAGCCCGCATTGCTAGAAATATTTCCTTTCATATCTTTTAAATAACCAATCGCTCTATCGGGTACTTCAGATTTGTCTACTACATAAGTTTCCGTCATTCCCAACGGATTAAGGATTCGCTCTTGCACTTCTTGATGGTAGGTTCTTCCAGTAATTACCTGAACAATAGCTCCCAAAAGCACATAGCCTGCATTGCTATATTGCACGTCGGTTCCTGGTTCAAAATCTAGAGGTAATTTCTTAATTCGTTCTACCAAAGCAGGGATTCTTTTTTGGTCTATAGGCAAGTCATTAAAATCCCTTCCCCAATAGCCTCCGTAACCAGAACGATGTTTTAATAGATCTAAAATGGTGATTTTTGTCGCTGCAGTCTCTGGAAATCCTTTTAGGTAATCTCCCAGTTTATCGGTTACTTTTAATTTTCCTTCTTCCATTAATTGAAGTATCAAGGTCTTGGTAAAGGATTTATTCATGGAACCAATATCAAATTTTGTGGTAAGCGTATTTGGGAGCTTCTTTTCTCGATTCGCAAATCCGAATGCCTTATAATATTTTGGCTTTCCTTTTTCGGCCACCAATACCACCCCTGAAAAAATATCTAAGTCTTGGTATTGTTTTACCAAAGCATCGACATTGGATTCTAATTGTGTGCTATTGGCAATCTTTGATTTTTCTTGTGCATTGCTACAGCTTATCAAGCAAAGGGCAAGCATTATTTGTATTGTAATAGTTTTCATTCTAATTGTTTTTAATTAATATACTTATTTTACTTTTCTTCTTCAAGCTTTGCTACCATATCTTGTGCAGACTGCATGTGTTGGCTGATGGATAATGCCTTTTTATAATGTTCTAAAGCTTTTATTTTATCTCCCTTCCTATAATAGGATTCTCCAAGACTGTCCCAATTATTTGCTTCCTTTGGAAACAACAGCACATTTAATTCAAATATCGCAATGGCCTTATCTAATTGGCCTTCTTCTATAAAATAATATCCAAGATCATTTAAATACCAAGTATATTTAATTTTATTATTAAATGCATTTTTCATTTTTAAAGGCAATTCCTCTGAGTCACCTTTATATTCCAAAGTATATTTTAATAGCGAAGTAGAAAGGTCCTCTTTTATAGGTTTTGGTATATAGGAAGCATCAAAAAGCATTTTTTCTATATCCCAAGCGACATCCATAATTTGCTGTGTAAAGGCACTAGAGAAATAAAGAATGGATACCTCCTCTTCAGGTAACCAAATAAAATCATGAAAGAAGACCCCATTCCCGCCATTATGCGTGATACTTTTTGTATTTCTAGCCGTATTATAAATAGCCCATCCATAAGCATAATGACTTTTACCCCCTGCATATTCTAAAATATATGGACTTGTTAATATTTCTGTAGATACTTTAGATAGTACCTTGTTTGTTTTTAAAGCGATATACCATATATACATATCCTCAAGTGTGGAATTAATCCCTCCATTTCCTTTTAAAGCCCAAGAAACCTTGCCATCCTCACAATATCTCGCAGCCATAGAGCCAATGTTAATCACATTTTCTTTATAACCCATAGCATATAAATTGGAATCCCATTCTGGCTTAAGATATCCTGTTTGATGCATTCCCGAAGGATTGAATAAATAGGCATCTAGAAAAGTTTCATAATCCTCACCGGAAACCAACTCAATAATTCTGGCTAAAACACTATAACCTGAATTAGAATAGGCATGTTTTGTACCTGGTGTATTAATTAATTTACTAGCAAATAATTCTTTAAAATAATCCTCAGTTGGGATATGATCGAAATCCCCATCCCCGATATTATCTACTAGCCCTGAAGAATGCGTTAATAATTGATGGATGCTAATGTTTTTCTTGTCTGTAGGCAGGTCTATAAAATAGGTGCTTAGTGGGTCGGAAACTTTTAATTTATCCATTTCGGTTAATTTTAAAATAGCAGCTGCCGTAAATTGTTTGGTTACAGAGCCCACATCATAAATTATGTTTTCTCCATTGGGAATGCCTTTTTCTTTATTTGCCATTCCATATCCCTTACTAAGAATTATATCTTCTCCCCTTGCTACTAAAATAGCTCCTGAAAAGCCATTTTCTATTCCTTCAGTTAAATAGCTGTCTATTTTCTTTATTAGGACTTCCTCTTCTAGGTTTAATTGTGCATTAACCGTTATAGAATAAAATATTAAAAGTAAGTATGATATTCTTTGATAAATTGTCTTCATATAAAAAATTTATTTTGAATTCTATTACAAATAAACAATAGTATAATTCCTTTAAAAGACAGAGGTTATAAAGGCTTTGGTATCTGTTATCAAAGAGTATAAAGAAGTTATATAATTTCTAACCAAGGTTTCATAACATATATACTAGCGTTCCTCCCAATTCAATTATTTGAAGGTATTAAAAACATATCTTAGCGGAATGAATAAAAAAGGGATTGAAATAAGCATCAATATTCTGTTCTGGATATTTAGCTCATGGCTAATTGTGTATTCATTTTCCATTACTGGACATCTTGTTGAAGTTAGAGAAGGTGTGATTACTGGGAATACGGAACACAGCGAATCTTTAATTAGGTTTTTTATGATTGGACAGCCTTTTTTTGCTATATATTTTTACACACAATTCTATTTAATACAGCAGCTAAAGGATAAACCAAATATTTTTCCATTAGTCATAAAATCAATTCTGTTATCTTTATTGTTTTTAGGGCTTTTTAATGGTGTCGTTATTTTATTTTTTGAAAACTATATACACCTTATTTGGTTCCCCTCCTTATGGTATGGAATATTTATTTTTTATGCAACAATCGCCGTTGGTTACGGTTTTGTTAAGGTTTGGTTTATAATAGAACAGGATAAAAAGGAATTGGAATTGGTGAAAAACCAAACCGAACTAAAACTATTAAAATCACAATTACAGCCGCATTTTTTGTTTAATACCATGAATAATTTACTGGCCATGGTCGATCAAAAAAACAATCCGAAACTGGCAAAAAGCATCGATAAATTATCTGGTTTATTGCGATATGTAGTTTACGATACTAAAAACGAAAAAGTGCCTATCGCACAAGAAATCCTATTCCTTCAAAATTTTGCAGCATTAAACTTATTGCGGTTTGAAGAAGATGAAATAGATTATAGCTTTATTATTGAAGGCGAATATGACCAGCAAGTCATTGAACCCGGTATCTTATTATGTTATCTAGAAAACGCATTTAAACACGGGGTACAACCCGAAGAAAAATCGTTTATCACTATTCATTTAGATATAACACATAAAGGCAAGGTACATTTTACTATAAAAAATTCCATACCTTCCTTTACTCCTACTAATGAAAAAGGTGGATTTGGAATTGCATCCAATACCAATCGATTAAATTTAGCATATCCAAATAAGTACAACCTGAATATTACTAAAGATAAAGTGTATACTATAGACTTAAAAATAGAAACCGATGAAAGTAATCATAGTAGATGATGAGCCCAAAGCGATTGAATTGATTGCTTCTTATTTAAAGCATTTCGCTAGCTTCGAATTGGTAGCTACCTTTAGGAATGGCTTAAAAGCCTTGGAGTTTTTAAATACCATTGCAGTAGATGTAGTGTTTTTAGATATTAATATGCCACATTTAAGTGGTTTGTCCTTATCCAAAATGATAGACCCAAAAACATCTATTGTTTTTACTACGGCATATTCGGAACATGCACTAGAAAGCTACGATGTAAATACCACCGATTATTTATTGAAACCCATTAGTTTAGAACGTTTTTCCAAAACCATCACCAAGCTTATCGATAAACAAGAGCAACAAAGTAGTCCTTTAATAAATACTTCTGAAGCCTCAGATACACTATTTGTAAAAAGCGGTTTGGAAACCCATCAAGTCAAAATATCCGATATTGATTACCTTCAAAAAGACGGGAATTATATGTACTATTTTGTTTCTGGAAAAAAAATAATGGCAAGACAAAGTATAGCAGAAGCTTTGGAAACTCTACCTGAGAATTTTATTCAAATTCAAAAATCCTATATCGTCAACTTTTCTAAGATAGGTTCGGTAAGTACTGCTTATGTGCATGTTGCTAATGAGCAAATCCCTATTGGTTCGCAGTACAAATCGTTATTGTTGGATAAATTGAAATAAGAACTCTTTTAAAAAAGAGCAATAAACGGGTTTTATCAAATGAAATGGATGCTTAATTTAGCATCAAACTGTTAAGATGAATACACAAGAAGAAATAAATTACGATAGAATTGCCCAAGCCATTCAATATTTACAAGAAAATTTTAAAGAGCAGCCTAACTTAACAGAGGTTGCTGAAAAAGTTCATTTAAGTCCCTTTCATTTTCAACGTCTTTTTAAAGAATGGGCTGGGGTAAGTCCGAAAAAGTTTTTACAATATTTAAGTGTCGAATATGCAAAAGGTATATTGAATCAATCCTCATCTACCCTATTAGCTGTGGCTGATGAAACAGGATTATCTGGAACCGGAAGACTTCATGACTTATTTATCACTATTGAAGGGATGACTCCAGGCGATTATAAAAATGGTGGAAAGAATTTATCCATAAACTATGATTTTTATAAGAGCCCTTTTGGTAAAATCTTAATCGCTTCTACTTCTATTGGGATTTGTTTTATGTCGTTTGTTATAGAGGACAAAATTACATTTCATCAACTAGTTGAAAAATTCCCAAACGCTTCATTTACTATTAAATCAACCCCATTACATCGACAAGCACTTTCCATATTTAAGAATGATAATAAAACGAATTCAAAAATAAAATTGCATTTAAAAGGAACAGACTTTCAATTAAAAGTATGGGAATCCTTGCTTAAAATTCCAAAAGGAGATTTATTGACCTATGGTAAAATTGCATCCGAAATTGAGAATCCGAAGGCTTCAAGAGCAGTTGGAACAGCAATTGGTAACAATCCAGTCGCTTACCTTATTCCTTGCCATCGAGTGATAAAATCCTCCGGGAAACTAGGACAATACCACTGGGGAACAACTAGAAAGGCAGCCATAACAGGATGGGAAGCTGCACAGGTAAACGCTTAGTATATTCCGCAAGTTTCGGGTTTTAGCAAGCCTATGGAAGTCTTAATTTTGTGGTATAAAGATATAAAACCATGAAAAACAATTTTCAAATTAAAGCAATAGATACAAGTCGTGTTAACCACTTGTTCGATCTAAACGATCAGGATTTGGCAAAAATGAATGCCATTAAAAAAACGGTAACAGCAAAACCGGGATTCCCTTGTCGCGTGAGCTTAGAGGACGCAGAGGTTGGAGAAGAAGTTATTTTATTTTCCTACGATCCATTTAATATTGATTCCCCATATCAAACACAAAGTCCCATTTTTGTTAGAATAAATGCAAAGACTGCGAAATTAGGAGTTAATGAAATTCCAAGGATGCTTCAACACAGAACCCAGTCTTTAAGAGCGTTTGATAATAGTGGGATGATGCTCGATGCAAGAACCATCAATGGGAAAGAAGTTTCAGAACATTTGAAAAATTTATTTTTAAATCAAGATATTTTATTTATTCATATCCATAATTCTGGACCAGGTTGTTTTAACTGTCAGGTAGATAGGGTTGCTTAGGATTATTTTATTTCTATACTCCTAATATTTTAAAGATTTATTCGAGTTTTTTATTCTTTTAAAAATCCCTAAATTAGATGCGCATCCAAACGTCTGAGCAATCAGAAATCGTTGGGATTAATAAAATTAAAATTATGAAAAAGGCCATTTCAATTTTTGCAACAATCCTAGTTTTGCTAATTCTAATCATTTCCTGTAAGACCAATGAAAAAGAATCTGAACCGGAACAGGAAAAAGAAACCGAAACAATAATTCAGAAACCCAATATATTATTAATTGTAGCAGACGATATGGGTTTTAGCGATATCGCTCCATTTGGTGGAGAAATCAATACCCCCACTCTTAGTAAATTGGCAAATGAAGGGCTAATACTAACAAATTTTCATGTACTCCCAACCTGTTCTCCTTCTAGATCGGTATTATTATCTGGTACCGATAACCATATGGCTGGTTTGGGATCTATGGAAGAATTAAAAACACCGAAACAACATGGAAAACCGGGTTATGAAGGTTATTTAAATAATCGGGTGTCTCACCTACCCCAAGTTTTAAAAGATTCTGGATACCAAACCTATATGTCTGGAAAATGGCATTTGGGATTTGAAAAAGAACATTGGCCATCTAAAAAAGGATTTGCAGAAACATTTAGCCTTCTTCCTGGCGGAGGAAGTCATTGGGCAGATAGAATACCTCTTTCTCCACCACAAATAATGAATTATGTAAGGAATGGGGAATTAGTAGATAATTTACCCTCAGACTTTTATTCCACAAAAAACTATACCGATTATATTTTGGAGTGGTTAGAAAGAGATAAAAACGATGAGAAACCATTTTTTGCTTATGTTTCTTATACTGCATCTCATGATCCATTACACGCTCCCAAAGAATATATTGACAAATACAAAGGCAAATATGACCATGGTTTTGAAGTTCTTCGAGAAAAAAGATACGAGCAATTAAAAAAACTAGGAATTATACCAGAGACAACAACTATTCCGGCATGGCCAGGTAATAAATGGGATGATTTATCTGAGGAAGAAAAAAAGGAATCCGCCAGAGATATGGAAGTATATGCTGCCATGATTGATTATATGGATGAGCAAATATTACGGATTTTAAATTGGTTGAATCAAAATAATGAATTGGATAATACGATGGTTGTCTTTTTTAGTGATAATGGTGCAAACGGAGCAATGAGTACAGCTTATCCAGGACAAACAGAAGAGTTTTTAAATTCTATTGATAATAGTTTAGAAAATAGAGGTTTGCCAAATTCTTTTGTAGAAATGGGACCAGAATGGGCGACAGCAAGTATGTCTCCACATAGATTATATAAGGCCTTTACAACAGAAGGTGGTATTATTTCTCCTTGTATTATCAAACTTCCAGCAACATTGAAAGACAGCCTTGAAATGAATAAAGCATTCACCCATATATCCGATATCATGCCAACTTTATTAGAACTTGCGGATACAGAACATCCAAGTGTAAAAAATGATTCTATTCCAGAGATGATAGGAAAATCTTTAATACCTCTTTTAAATGGTGAAAAAGAAACGATACATTCAGGTGAAGGAATTGGATACGAATTACACGGAATGCGAGCATACATTAAAGGGGAATGGAAAATCATAAATTTACCTATCCCATTTGGTACAGGAGATTGGGAACTATTTAATTTGGCAGAAGATCCTTCTGAAACTAAGGGTTTATCCAATGAATTTCCAGAGAAAAGAAAGGATTTAATTGCTGCTTGGGAAAAATACAGTGAAAATGTAGGCGTTGTCTATGACCCATTGGATTTCAAAGAAATGCTCAAACATGATTAATAAGTTTTTTATATATTTAGGCAGCTAAACAGGAATGACCAAATTAATTTCTACTCCCCTATTTTTTTTAATTGGTTGGCTTCTTTTAGATTAATAATTAATCTTTAAAAGATCTTTTTGTTTATCAACTTAAAACCAACCAAAATGAAAAGAGTAATTATCTTTTTTACACTACTATTAATTTGTCACTCGTTTTCCTATGGACAAAAACCCAGAGCAAGAGATATAGGCGTTCCATTTTATGGCACTACTGGAGAACTTAATGCCATAACCGATGTTAAAGGTGTGGAAGTTGGTTATAGTACCATTATTTCGGGAGAAGGTGAAAATAATATTGGAATAGGTCCTATTAGAACTGGAGTTACCGCTATTTTTCCAAGAGGAAAAGCTAATAAGTTCAGTCCTGTATATGCCAATTGGTACAGTCTTAATGGCAATGGTGAAATGACCGGAACCACTTGGGTCACCGAATCTGGCTTTTTAGAAACCCCCATCATGATTACCAATACCAATAGTGTTGGAGTGGTTAGAGATGCCGTATTAAAATGGTATGTCGACACCGATTGGTATCAGGGGAAAGAATGGTGGTATACCTATCCCGTAGTAGCAGAAACCTATGATGGATTTCTAAATGATATTTATGGATTTCACGTTAAGGAAGAACATGTACTAGAAGCTATTAATGACGCTTCCACAGGTAAAATTGCAGAAGGAAATGTTGGCGGCGGCACTGGAATGATGTGTTTGGGTTTTAAAGGAGGAACGGGAACTTCCTCAAGACTTGTAAAAATAAAAGACTCTACCTATACTGTTGGTGTATTGGTTCAATCTAATTTTGGAGGAAAGAGAAACTTTACAGTTGCTGGTGTACCAGTTGGAAGAGAATTAAAAGATACTCTAAATTATGAATATAAGGCTCCTCCAAAATCTAGAAGGCAAGAAGGAGATGGTTCTATTATTGTCATAGTAGCTACAGACGCCCCATTTCTTCCTCATCAATTAAAACGTATTGCACAAAGAGTTCCCTTAGGCATTGGAATTGTTGGAGGTCGTGGAAGCAATGGTTCGGGAGATATATTTTTAGCCTTTTCAACTGCTAATGAAAACGCTTTCAACAGAGACGAAACTACAAATGTAACAACCTTTTCAAACGATAAGATTACCCCATTCTTTGACGCAACAGTTCAGGCTGTGGAAGAAGCGATTATCAATGCTATGGTAGCAGCAGAAACTATGGATGGTATCAATGGCAATAAAGCCTATGCCCTACCTCATGATTTACTCATCGAAATACTCAAGAAATACAATCGGATTAAAGAATAGTTTAGGATAGTATGTTCATTTGCAAAGTGCGGCTTTTATTACTAACATTATAAAGCTAAATAAGGAATTCAAAATAACTTTCCTCCTCTTTAATAATTTTCTACTTTCGTGTCAAATAAAGTTAGAAGTTTTGCAACCCTAAAAATTAGAATACATGACTACAGAAGAACGTATTGAACAATCTAAAACACAAATCTTTAAAGCCGTATTTCCAAATACCACCAACCATTACGATACCTTATTTGGGGGTACTGCCATGCAACTTATGGACGAAACTGCCTTTATCACAGCCACTAGGTTTAGTAGACAACGAATGGTTACCGTTAGTAGCGACCGTATCGATTTTAAAAAACCCATCCCTGCAGGAACTTTGGTAGAGTTATCAGGAAAAGTAGCCTATTTAGGAAATACCAGTTTAAAAGTACGGGTTGATATTTTTATAGAGGAAATGTATTCTAACCATAGAGAAAAAGCGGTAACTGGTGAATTTACCTTTGTAGCGATAGATGAGGATAAAAACCCAACGAAAATTTTAAAGTAATTTGAAGGTACTATGCAAAAAATGAAAGCCGCTGTACGGAGAAATTATGGGTTGCCTAAAGACATTAGCATTGAAGAAATTGAAAAACCAATTCCCAATGATGATCAACTATTAATAAAAGTTCAGGCTACTACAGTAAATAGAACAGATTGTGCAAATCTTACCGCGAAACCATTTATTATGCGTTTTGTTTTGGGCTTTCTTAAACCTAAAAAAATAGTGTTGGGGACCGATTTTGCAGGTGAAGTTGTGGCCATTGGAAAAAACATCAAATCTTACCATGTAAACGACAGGGTGTTTGGTTTTACAGACACAGGTTTAGAGACACAAGCGGAGTATGTCGTAATAACTCCAAAAGGGAATTTGTTAAGCATCCCTGAAAACATAGATTATAAGCAAGCAGCTGCAAGTTTAGAAGGAGCTCATTATGCCTATAGCTTTATCCATAAAGTAAACATTCAGCCCGGTCAAAGAATACTTATTAATGGTGCTACTGGAGGTATTGGTTCCGCGCTAATACAATTTGTAAATCAATTTGATGTTCACATAACGGCTACCTGTAATACCAAAAATAAAGACTTGATACAATCTCTGGGTGCCGATAAAATTTATGATTATCAGGTAGAAGATTTTACAACGGATCCTGAAAAATATGATTTCATTTTTGATGCTGTAGGGAAAAGTACTTTTGGAAAATGTAAACCTTTACTGAAGAAAGGAGGAGCTTATATATCTTCAGAACCAGGCCCATATTGGCAAAACCTATTATTTGCAGTCCTTACTCCTATTGGAAAAAATAAGAAAGTGATCTTCCCAATCCCATATAGCATAGAAAAAACACTGCCTTATATTCATCATTTTTTAAAAACAGGAAAGTTCCAACCAGTAATAGATAAAGAATATTCTTTAGCGAATATTTCTCAAGCTTATGATTTTGTAATTACTGGAGAAAAAACAGGAAATGTTATCATCCTTATTTAAAAGGATAAAACTGCTTGCAAAAAACACTTTACTTCCATTTATTTCGATTACGAAATAGGGATATTACTACTAATCAAGCCTCTAAAATTCTTTAAAATATTTGTAATATTTTTCCTATATTCGTGCCGCTATCACTAATTGCAAATTAAATTAACTCCTCTCTTTTTTAATATTGATTTTATCCATAAAGATAAAAACAACCAAAAGCTCCGTTTATCACGAAACCTATATGAAAAAACTATTATTTCTTTGCTTGTTTATTATTTCAAATATTTCTTTAGCCCAATCTACAACTAACCTAAAAGTTAGTCAAAGTGAAGAATATAAAGACAAAGTTAAATCTATAGATGTTATCGCTATTTATACTTCTGAAACAGGAGAAACAGCAATTGCCAGAAATGGTAATAAAGATTTTTTACTTGATATTTTTGATTCAAATCTTGACAAAACATTTTCTAAAATTGTTGAAAGCAAAAAAAACGAAAACCATGTTGGCGATTTGTTTTACAACAATCAACTTAAGCTATTTACTGTTTCTGCACCAAAAAAAGACGAACGCATTCTATATTGTCATACTCTAGATTTAGCTACAAATTCTTATAAAAAATCTATTATTTTCGAGGCCAGTGTTGAGAAAAAACAAAGTTTATTTGGCTCAAGAAAATACCATAAAACCAGTTTTGCTTTATCCCCTAACGGCAATTATTTTGTTATTGCAACCGATAATATTCGAAAAACCAAAAACTCATATACCATTCGTGTTTACGATTCAAAAACCGAAAAATTAATTTTCAAAAAAGCCTATCAGGAAAGTGAAAAACAAACTTTTGAACATAATGATTTATATATAGATGATGATGCAAACGTCTACTCTTTAGGCAAGTTATATTTAAATGATTTTTCTAGTAAAAAACTTAATGGAGATGCTAACTATCAGTTTGTATTAAACAAAATAACAAAAGATGAAAACTCCGATTTAACAATTGATTTAAATGACGAGCACATTCAATCTTTAAGCATCACTCAAACAAATAATCAATTGCATTTGCTTGGTTTTTATTCAGAAAAAAATGCAAGTAGAATAAAAGGGGGTTGCAATTTTGTGATTAACACCAACAACTTTAGTGTTGAAACAAAAAATATGATAGTCTTACCAAAGCAAGTTTATGAGGATTTGTATGGTTATAGAAAGGCAGATCGCAAAAACAGCAAAAAGAAAGAACTTAGAAACTTTGGCATCGATTACGTGTTAACAGATAGTGAGGGTGGCACTTTTTTAATTGCAGAAGAATTTTATATTACTCAAACCTATGTGCAAACAGGAACAACTGGAGGTTACACGACTACCGTTTATCATTATGATGATATTTTAATTTTAAAATTTAGTCCTAATGGGGATTTAGATTGGGGAAGAAGTATTTTTAAAAGATCCAAATTTCCTTCTTATAATGCTTTTATAAAAAACGACCAACTACACATTATTTTAAATTCTGGTAAAAATCTAAGCGAGAAAAACGATGGTAGAACAAAAGTGTCTAAAGGTTTTCTGGAGTCTACCTCTTTATACGATTTTGAATATGCTCTTAATGGAGATGTATCTTACAACAAAATACAAGATAACAGAAGAAACGAATATTATTTACCTTTTTATGGAACTTACAATACCAACAAATTTATTATGATGAGTGATGGTATTAAGAAAAAAACATTCATGATTTTAGAGTAATTATTACTGCTAATTATATAAATTCAAAATTGAAAAAAAATTAAATATCTTAACGAATAACTATTAATAAAAATATATGAAATACTTTAGAGCTTCTTTCTTAATTACATTTTGTTTAATTTCTTTTTCTGGATTTTCACAAAACGAACCTACTGATATTGTAAACAATTTTTTTACTCAATTTGAAGAACAAGGAATTTCTGTCGCTCTTGATGGAATCTACTCTTCGAATGAATGGATGCTAAGATCAACCGATGCTATCAGCAAACTTAAATCTGACATGGAAGGCTTAAATGAAGAATATATTGGTAAGTACTATGGTTATGAATTAATTGTCGCTAAGGAATTATCAGACAGTTACATTCTAATGAGCTATCTTGTTAAATATGATAGACAACCTCTGCGCTTTACCTTTCAATTCTATAAACCAAATAATAAATGGGTAGTGCATAGTTTTCAATATGATGGAAATCTAAGCGATGAAATTGAAGAAGCTGCGAAACTGTACTATCTAGAATTGAAAAATTAAAATACCACACAACCTAAATAAATTTAATTCATACTAAAATGAAACATATCATACTATCTATTATATTAATAATAACTACTTCTGGTATAGCACAGGAATGGAATACTCTAAACAAAGAAGAATACTCCATCCAATATCCAAATACTTGGGAGTTAAATGAATCTGGACAAATGGGTACTAGCTTTATTTTGTTAAGCCCGCTTTCTGAACAAACAGATCAATTTCAAGAAAATGTAAATCTATTAATTCAGGACTTAAGAGGATATGATTTAAACCTTGATAAGTATGTCGAGATTTCAGAAAAGCAAATTCAAACCATGATAACGGATGGACTAATTACTGAAAGTAAACGAATTACTAATGGTGCTTTAATTTATCACAAGGTTATTTATACTGGTAAACAAGGGATATATAACCTGAGGTTTGAACAATATTATTGGCTTGTTGATGACAGAGCATTTGTATTGACATTAATTTGCGAAGAAAATCAATATAGCGATTATAAAGCAATAGGTGAAAAGATACTAAATAGTTTTAAATTGAATTAAAACGGCTTTCCTACACCATTTAAAACATTATAAAGAGTGTAGTAACAATAGCACCTTTACCTTCCTTTAAAGTAACAGATAGCAATTGTTTCTCTTCTTTTACCTTTAAGTTAAATGGGGCATCTAATACTCTTACACCACTTTGTTTTTTTAGCCGAATTCCTTGTCCTGAAATAATATTTTTATTGGGCTCAAAATCTCCTTCAGGGACATGTTCAGTTATAATAACATATTTAAAATGAGTTAATTTGCTTAATATACTCTGTATTTCAGCATTCGATACATGTTGTAGCACTTGTCTTAATATAGCACAATCTCCAGAAGGCAAAACCTCTACTGCAATATCTAAACAACGGAATTCTAAATTTTCTTCTTTAAATTTTTCTTTATGATGCGCAATAAGGTCTGCTACTATATCCACCGCAACATACTTCCTTGAATACTTCACCAATTCTTTTCCTACATTAAAATCCCCACAACCTAAATCACATACCACTAGAGGGCTTTTAAAAGAACTTAAAAAGGAGGCTAGAGCATCTAAATATGGATTTACAATCTCCGGATGATGCGATCCTTGCCCGGAATAAAAATCAGAAGTATTACCTCCCCAAAGATTTAAAGCATAAACCTGCTCCATAGCATCTTTCGTTGGCCATGGCTTCTTTATTGGTTTAGTTTCCTTTTGTATCTTCTTCATAAATACTCTAATGATCTATTTATAATATAAAGTATATAGATTTATATCAAGTTAAAATAGCAATTCAAACCTACAAATTATATCTAAAACATTTATTATAAAACGAGCCTCACGTTAATTAATAATAATTTTATAAGAAACTATAAAATCAATGTAAAAACACTAATTTTATACAATACCCTTAGCTTTACTATAAGGCCAAAGTGCTGAAAAATTGAATAATCAAATCCTAATTATCAAACCATGGAATATAAAAATATTGAAGCATCTCAATTAAGTATGACCCAACTTATGCTGCCTAGCCATTCTAATTTTAGTGGCTTTATTCATGGGGGTTATGTGCTTAGTCTTATGGATCAAGTAGCTTTCGCCTGTGCTTCTAAGCATTCGGGGCATTATTGCGTTACCGCCTCTGTGAATAAGGTGGATTTTTTAAACCCAATTGAAGTTGGTGAGCTATTGACCTTAAAAGCTTCCATCAATTATACAGGAAGAACCTCTATGGTGGTAGGTCTTAGAGTAGAATCTGAAAACATTAAATCTGGTGTCACCAAACATTGTAATTCTTCTTATTTTACCATGGTAGCCAAAAACAAAGCTGGAAAAAGTGTTTCGGTACCTGGTCTAATTTTGAACTCTGAGGATGGTATTCGACGTTTTGCGAGAAGTATGAACTATCAAAAGCAAGCCAAACAGAGAAGAGAAAACTTTAATGTATCAGAATTCAAATTAGAAGAACACCTACAAAAAATGGAGAATCAAAATGCTAGTATTGTATTAGGGTAGCTTAATTTATTATTTTTAAACCTAAAAATATTTTAAACCTTCTAACAAGTACTATTTTTGCTTTATGAAAAAAGAAATTGCCATTATAGGTGGCGGTCCCTCCGCATTATTATTGGCAGCTTTTTTAGATACAGAAAAATTTACTGTTTGCATCTATGAAAAAAACAAAACCTCTGGTCGTAAATTTTTAGTTGCCGGTAAAGGTGGTTTTAACTTAACGCATTCTGAGTCGATGGATCCCCTTATTAAACGATACACACCAAATGGTTTTTTAGACAAGGCACTACTTCATTTTACCAATACTGATTTTAGAAATTGGCTCGAACAAATTGGGATTCCAACATTTATTGGAAGTAGTAAAAGAGTATTTCCAAAAGAAGGAATCAAGCCTATTAAAGTGCTGAATGCAATTCTCAAGACGCTCCAAGAAAAAGGGGTTATTTTTAAATATGAACATATTTTTTCCGGTTGGGAAGAGAATAATAATCCGATTATTAATAACAAAATAATTCCAACAGATTATACCATCTTTTCTTTAGGTGGAGGAAGCTGGAAAGTTACAGGATCTGATGGGAACTGGCTCGATACTTTTTCTAAAAAAGGAATCCAAACAAAAGTATTTCAGGCATCCAACTGTGCATATCAAGTAGACTGGAAACCAAATTTTATTCAAAAACAGGAAGGAACTCCTTTAAAAAACATTGCTATTTCTTGTAATAACGTTATTCAGAAAGGAGAAGCGGTTATTACTAAATTTGGATTAGAAGGAAATGCCATTTACGGACTGAGTCCACAAATTAGAGAAGAGTTAAATACAAATTCAAAAGCAAGTATTTTTATCGATTTTAAACCTTCCTTAACTTTAGAAAATATCCATTCTAAAATTAAATTATCGAAATACAGAAACACTACCGAGATCTTAAAAAAAGAACTCAAACTAAGTGCAGCACAAATCGATTTATTAAAACTATATATTTCTAAAGAGTCTTATCTACATTCAGAAACCTTAGCAAAGTATATTAAAATATTTCCATTAGAAATACTAAATGCAGCATCTCTTGACGAAGCAATTTCTACCGTAGGAGGAATTGATTTAAATGCAGTTTCTGAAAATTTTGAACTTAATGATTTGCCCAATCAATTTTGTATTGGCGAAATGCTAGATTGGGACGCTCCTACTGGTGGTTATCTATTACAAGCTTGTGCAAGTACTGGTGTTTATTTAGCGTGGTACTTAAATAAAAAGCATTAAAAAAATGAGTTTATCATAGATGAAATTGGCATTGCAAATATTAATTTAGAATTCTCTCTTAGGTTTTAATAATAGAAATTATTTTAGATTATATATATACCAAAAAAAAGCAGCTCTTAAAAGAGCTGCTTTTTTTTTTGCTTGTATTTTGAAATTACCATTTTAATAATCGTTTGATAATATGCCCTTGGTTTGTGGTTATTTTCACTAAGTAAATTGAAGATTTAAGTTCAGATAAATCTAATTGTAAAGTGGATACAGTCTCTCCAGTCCATTGTTTAACTATTCGTCCTTGCAAGTCGTAAATCATTACTGATTCTATTCCACCCAATAAGGAGTTAATATTTAGCTTGCTGTTTGTTGGGTTTGGAAACATGGATATAGAACGATCTAAATCTTTCACACTCAAAATAGGTTCTGTATTAAATACCAATACAAATCTATCTGTTTGATGTCCTTCATTTGAAGTAAAGCTATATTCTGTTTCCAATAAATTTGTCCGGGTATTTAACAGATTGTCTATTAAATAAACCGTTGCTTGTTCTAACAACTCCCCTTCTATAGAATTTATCGATATGGTATATTCTTGATTCTCCTCAACGTGAGTTGTAAATCCTAATGGAATAACATGATCTTCATTAAATACAGATCTTCCTTGAATTCCCAATTCTCTTCCACTATTTAAAGAATACAAGGATACAGGTGTAGCCATTCGTTTGCTATCGTAATTCTGGTCGAAACCATTGGTTGCCAATTCAGAAAAACCAATTAATGTTAATCCTCTTAGTCCATAAGTATCATTGCTCACTTTTAAGTATAATCTATCTATTGCCGTTTCATTATTTCTATACCCAGTATTAGGACCTGTAGATCGCATGGCATTGTTAAAAGTAATAGTTCCTGCTGCACTAGCTTTTATACCAAATCCTTGACCCGATGGTATTAAATTGCTTGGTACACCTCCACCATTTGGAGCTTCTACCCCTCCTGTACTATTATAATAAGAAATATCTCCCATATCATAGTTTGCAGAGGAATATCCAGGATAATTGGGATCTACTGCCATAATATGTTCCCAGAAGTATACTGCTCCACCAGCGTTGGGATTCTCATCTAAAAAATTATCTATATCTATGACAGAAGCATAAGGATTACTTAAAACATTTGCGCTGTCACTTTGATCATCACCAAATATTGCTGTATAGGTAATCACTCCATTATTAAGGGTTCCTGTAGTATAGGTTGTGGTAAAAGTACCTCCAGCAGCAGATGGTCGTACCAAATACCCTTCCCCAGGAGTTATTACTCCTGTATGATTAATCCAATTATCACCATTATCATCCGCAAAATGTTCGGCTGCAGGATCTAAAGCAGTTACATCGGGATGTGGACTAAATAAACTAGTATCATGGTATTTTACCATGGTACTTGCAACATACTCTACTCCTCTTGTAGCTCCTGTCATGGGACTTCCTAAAATTGAAAAATCAAGGGGGTCTGAATATGAAGTGGTTTTTATTACTTCTATAGTACCATTATTTTTTACGATGGCATCATTCTCAACTTGTACTACAGATCCTTCGTTCTCAACGGATAGAGAACCATTAACTATAATGTCTCCCTCTACTTTTATATAATCACCATTGGCTATCGTAACATCTACGTTGCTTCTAATTTCTAAGGAGCAAGAATTAATATCTCCACTTGTGGTATTATATGTTTCCGTTATTATTGTTTTAGAGGTATTGGTAGGAATTCCATTATCCCAAGTCCCAGAAGAAAATGTTGTAGTTGTTCCGCAGGGTTCTGTTCCTTGTTTTAATAATACTTCATAAGACAATCCATCAACGGTGGTAAATTCAATTACCGTTTCGGTGACACTAGATGATAATATCGATACATCAGAGTTAGTACTGGCAAAATACCATTCTCCTTGTAATGTAATTTGTTTTTGTACCACTAAAGAAGGTGAATAATCTCTAATATTTAAACCAATATCTGGGTTACTTAAAGAAACTAATAAGGTTTGGTCTGTGGCATTGTATTCAGTCATCACTAAACAAGATGCGTTTACATCTGTTATATAATCATAGCTTAAACTTGTCGCACTATTGAAGAAGGCATAACCCCAAACATTCTTAGCTTCATGTTCTACTATATGTGCATTTGCATCTTGTTGGTGCACCGTATAGGGTTTGTTACCACCCTGAATAGTAGTATGTAAAGCTTGCATTTCTGAAACAGAACTACTTGGCTTTAAGACATATTCGTAACTTTCATTTGAAGGATTGGTTCCATGGTCTATATATCCAGTATAATAGGTGTCTGTAGCATTTCCACTATAATCTACAGGCCATATTTGATTTTGATTAGGGGTTTGTTGCAACGCCTTATTTATTTTTAAGGTACTAGTGTTAGACAATAAATAAAACCCAGTATCATAATTACTCAACAACCAATTATTGGAAGCACCACTAAAAGAATTTTCTCCAGTTGAAGTATATTCAGTTCCGTTTACATAAGCGCCATTTCCACTATTATCCAAACGCTGATATAAAGTTGTTATAGTCGAGTTTGTAGCATCATCATTGGTTATCCCCGATCCTAAACACACAATAATATCATCGAAATAAAAATTTGATTTTTTAAAGGTAAATGTGTCATTATGTTGTTCTCCTCCACCGTGATCTGTACTAAACCCCTGCCCTTCTAATTCTTGAAAATCCATTGCAAATAAACCATAATCCCCATGGTTGTTGCTTAATAAATCGCTATTCTTTTTATTTAAATTTACAGTTCCTACAAATCTATTTTGCTGCATCTCATCAATTCTACCCCTTTCTGCATGTAAGTTTTCCCAAGGTAAATTAATTACGGTTGTACCAGGATTGAAATTCCAATCCCAGGTATCTACATCATAGCCATTACCCGTTTCTTTATCGCCCGGGTAAATAACCTCTAAAGCACCATAACTTTGATATCTTCCATATCTGTTTTGACCTGTATAAATTTCAGATCCCCACATATTATTAGAGAAACCTTTATTAAATGCCATCCAATTATCTTTTCTAAAAAGACCAGCCGAAGCATGATTGAATTGAAAAAAGCCCTCTTCGTATGAAGACACAGTAGTATAATTAAATTCGGGATCTACTCCATAAATACGATTGTATAAACCTGCAAAAATTGGGTCTGCTGTGGAAAGACCAAGTATATCACCACCTGCAATTGCAAGTGTTTTTAAGGCTGATTGACTTAAAGGATTCGATCTATTTTGTGGGTTTCTACCAGCAGAGGATAATGCTTGAACTCTGTCATCATTAGCTTGTATGTATTGTGCATAAAAAGCACCACTAAAAATTTTATAATTGCTTTCATCTACTTGAAAACTTGTTTCACTTAAATAGGAAAGCAAACTAGCAGCTGTATTAAAAGAATACATATAGTTATTGTAAGCTGTCCAATGGTGAAATCCAGAACCATCGGCCTTTATACCATCTGAAGTCCCTGAAGTATATGAAAAAAACCGGTTTATAAACCTTTTATAACCTCGCATATACTGGTAACGCTCATCTGCCGTATCGTACCATAAGCTATAGGCTAGCATTGCATCTGATATATTGAATATTAAATCAGTATTTATGGATCCGTTTATTTCTTGATACGCATCATCATAGGTAGGTTCCCAAAAATGCTCGAAGGAGTCTGAGTGTACATATAACGTATAGCCAAACAAAGCTTTTACTTCAGTATCTAAAAAGTCGTTTAAAAGTGTAGTGGATCTTGCAAAGTTATCATACTTATACATGGTATTATCTCTTGCTAAAACACCACTACAAAATTGCGTTCCTGTTAACCAAACGGTATTATTTGCTTTTTCTTGAATAGCAGTATCTCCAGGGTTAAATTTTAATTGCTGAGCAAAGGTTTTTAAAAAAGATACATCATCAAAATTACTAAGTGTGTTCCCTGTTATTTCACCCCCAGAAACATTAATATTTAATGCTGCATACGAACTTTCGGCGGTAGTTAATTCTCCTGTAGAAGGAGCACTTAGCCCTAAATATTCGTCAGAAAATCGATCTACAGCAGTATTTATTTCTAATTCTATGGTCGCATTTGAAGTGTCCAAAGATAAATCTGGAGTAAGCGTAAATGGGCATGAACTAGCTAAACTAATAGACACAAAAGATCCATTTAATTTCAGGTTATCTATGGCGAAGTTACGGGCAGTATTAAAATCGGATGTTCTATAATATCTAACTTCTAATATATCTCCTACATCACTAGCTATTGCAGCATAATTAAGTGTTGTTAATACAGGTGTTGAACTTTCATTAGAAATTGAAACTTCTGATGAAATTGCTAATTGGGCTCCACTAGTTACATTATATAATCCTACTGTAAACTTTACAAAGGAGACATTTCTATTATAGGTATAGGTATTTATTGTAAAAGACTCTCCTAAAGTCATTGTGCCATCGAAAGTGTGAGATATTCCTTGGGTCGTTGCCGTGTCTTGTCCATCTACAAATATAGCACCATCACCTACACTGTCGGTATTATCTGCATCATCTGTAACAATACTTAAATTAGTATTACCTATGGCTGTCCAATTTCCTGTTGAGGTTACTTGTGCTTTTGAAGAAAATATAATTAAAAAGCACGCTAAAATAAATGTGTATCCGATTTTCATATAAATAATTTGGGGTAATGTTGAATATTTTATTTAAAATAAGATTTACCAATTAGTAGAATCATATTCAACTCTTTTCCATTTGGGATTACTTGATTCTGAAATACAGATATAAATATATGCATCTGTAATTCTAATTTCACCTAGCGTACCAGTGCCTAGACTATTGCGACCAGTTGGAATATCTGTACTTAAAGCGGACACTTTAAAATTTGCTGCTTGCACTCTCCCATTTACTTCTAATTTATTGGTTGATGCTGGTGTACTAGTTCCTATCCCAACATTGCCATCATCAAAAATTGCAGAATAATTAGTTCCAGCACCATTTGCTGTGAAATATCCACCTATATTGGTTCCATTATCACTCTCCACATGGTTATAAGAACCGTAACTTGTTTTACCTGTCACGGTTTGAGTAAGATAATTATAAACTCCATAATTGTCTCCTTCACTGTCTGTAATATTATTATAAACACCTATTTTAACTCCTGTCCCAGTAGTCCCCGTTTGAGAACCATCTCTCTTTAATACATTATTTGTACCCGTATGCGCTCCATTCTCACTAGTAATATAATTTGTATTTCCAATTTTTTCACCAGTACCATCCCCATCTAATCTAGTATGGACCCCTTTATGAACACCATCACCATCATTGGTATTTTGTGTTTCCATACCAATATTAGAATTATCTCCAGACGCATTATTAAAAGTATTATAAACTCCTTTTAAAATTCCTGTTCCTCTTACTATATTCTGAACCCCAAAATGGTTGCCAGTACCTGTACCTGATAAATTAGAAGAAACTCCTATATGTTGCCCATTATCCGTTCCTGTGATATAATTGGTAACACCTGTTTTTGCTCTATATACATTCGCACCTAATCTATTCATTGTTCCTGTTTGTGCTCCATTTCCTCCAGTACTGGCTGTCAAATTATTATAAATACCAAAGGCCTGATTTGTTTGGCTTCCAGGTATTTGTACATTAGTATACATTCCATATCTATTGCCAGTACCAGTATTATTTTGTAATAATGAATACACCCCATAATGAATATTATCGCTAGTGTTTTCGTTTGCAACATATAATGAATGTGTAGAGGCATCTGTACTACCACTTAACTTAACATTTAATGTTCTTGAAGATGAAGTATTATCAATATCTAAAGGATAAGAAGCCGTAGTTTTACCGATAGCCATTTTTCCAGTTCTATATATGTCGTCTGTTATGGCTTGAGCAGCTACCGTTGTACCAACTTCATAAAAATCATCATCCTCTTCGGCAGTTAAGGCAACCCATTTTGAACCGTTAAAAAAGAAATAACCAACCTGGGTTACATCTATAGTTTGTCCCGCAGGAGAGCTATCCGCTGCAGTAACATATATTACAGCTGCCGTTTGTGCGGCTGTATATGTTTTTGCTCTTAGTTGATCACCTGTGATTCTTGGAGCTATTATACCATCTAATACAGCAGTATCGGTTGGTTGACCAGTAATATCCAAAGTAGCTCCTGGTGATATTGTATTAACACCCACTTGAGCCGTAATGATATTTACGGAAAATAGAATTAAGAAAACTATTATAAAATTTCGAAAACTAAAGTTTATATTATTCATAATTATATTATTAAAAAACAAACTTATACTTTTCATCGTTTAAATCCTAATTATAACGTTAAAATACACTTTATTGTCAATATGATGGTTTTTAACTAAAATTTAGATTAATCAAATCCATTAGTTTGGCTTATAATTTATAAGTAGTAAGAGACAGATACAGGTACAATTGGAGAAATTAGATATGGAAAACAAGGCTCGACACTCTATATGTATGTTACGAAACTAATAAATGGAAAAGAATTGAGTTAACTGATTCTGGTGGCTGGTAATCCCACGATTATAAATATTATAAAAAATGCATCCTAGAGATGCATTTTTTTTTGTTTCCATACTATGGTTAATCTATCATGGGTTTATTCTTTTATAGTTTCTTGTTCCATAATTATGTAATTGTTACTCCTTTCAATACTAATTTTTTCCAATAGGGATTGCGCTTTATAAATAAGGCCACAAAAGGACATAAGGGGATTAAGGTAAGGTCTTTTTTCTCTACATCTTCTAAGGTCTGCTTGACTAATGCCGACCCATAGCCTTTTCCTTCCAAACCCCTTGGAACTTCGGTATGGGTTAAATAAATACTTTCCTGAGCTTTTATGTATTCAATTCTTGGGATGGTATCTTCTATATGAAATTCATATTGTTTAGCTTCTTCGTTGTCAAATAATTGAAAGGTCATCATTTTTTAGTATTTACATTTTTACTTCTTCTGTACTGTTTGCATGGAATGCAAAACGTTCTTTGGTTTCTTAATTAGAATAGCTGCTAGTAAACCAATTCTAATGGCTTAAAATGAGAATGGTTATCTATTTTTTCTTGAAAATCGGATTGGAAAATTGTCTCTGTGATAATAACTAATCAAATGGAGTTTTGGGTTTCTCTTGGAAATCCTAAAGATTCAACTAGCACTACCTTATCAGACTTTATTCTTTTCGAATTTACCTGAAATATTAAAGCGTATTTGACTGATTACTAGTTGATTTGTATTCTATAAAGATACGTGATATTTTTTTAGAAGGATGTTTTTTATACAATTAATGTTTATTCAACCCCTAAGATTCGAATAATTAATAAACATATTATGGCATGCGCATCGTTAATTACTCCTAAATATTTCAGTTTTACCTTTATTACAGGAAATAAGTAGAGGTAAAATCAAAATGATAATCAATATATTTTTTAAATTAATGAAGAAACAATTCGGAATCTAATAAATTAGTATTATTCTCTAGTGAAGGTTGAAAAAAACCTTCTCAGTGAACATATTTAATGATTTTTCATTTGCTTTCCAGGAGGCAATATTCTTAATTAAAACAAAATAGCGGTTTGAGTTAACACCCAAACCGCTATCTGTAAACCTTTAGGCTGATAGCTTCTTTAGCTAGTTAGCAGTTTTATTGTTTTAAAAGTTTTCCAACAACTGTTTTATTATTAGAACTTATAACATAAAAATAAATACCCTTTTTTAATTTTGGTAAGTTAATTGAAATATCGTTTGATTCTGTTATTGTGTTATATACAACCTGACCCAATATATCGTAAATAATAACTTTATCTTTAGGCATTAGATTTATGATTCTAATAGTGTTTACAAAAGGATTAGGAAATATCGATATACGATTAAGCTCATCAAATTCATTTAACGAAAGTAATTCTTCCGTATATTCACACTGATTGGGAAAAGTTAAATCTGGTATGCTAGTACAACTTTGATCACTCCTAATTTCGGAATCGTCTAAATGTATTCCATTATGTGAAAAACAAATCATGGTATTATAATTATTGGTAACATTAAGTGACCAGCCAAAACCTTTTGTGGAGCCAATACCTTCAATCCAGGATTCACTAAGGCCATAAGTTAAAGGTTCAAAGTTAATTCTTCTTCTAGAGGACCCATCTGTCATCATTACTTGATCTATCGACTCTACAATTAGTGTTTCAGTTTCCATCAATACACCATAATCTGGTGCATCTGGAAGGAATAAATATTCATATCCAGTAGCTGTTTCTCCTACAGTAGTAATGTTGAAGTCAAAAATTGGATACTCTGTACCAGGTGGATCTCCAAAACCGTTACTTTGTGGAACAAAATAAATCACTCTATCTTCTTCCCGATAGCTTATAAAATAAGAAGCCATGTCGATGTCAAAAACAAAACCACAGTCATCACATTGAAATTCATTATCAAATACCCCCTGCATATATACTTTGCGATAAGTTTTTCCATTAATAAGAGTGTCCCCAAAAACACCCGCTTTTACGAATGCCGACTTAGTTACGAATGGTCCGGGTTCACAGTGCATTGCTGACCAAAATACATTGTCTTCTGGAAAGGGCTCATAAGTTTGTCCTAATGCATTTAAAGTAAGAAGAACAAGGATTAAGTTAATTGTAAGTTTTTTCATTTTTTTTTTTAATTATTGCTGTTAACATGTCGATGAGGTTTTAAAAGTCTATAAAAAACCTTAATTCATCTTGATAATCTTTTTGATAGAAATATTTCCATCTTGATTATATACATTCACAAAATAAATTCCTTGTGCAATGTTTGAAACATCTAAATTATGTTCTTTTGTTGCTGCTATATCTATCTCCTTAATAACCATACCCAGTTGGTTTATCAATTTAATTTTTGAAATGGAACCGGTCGTTGACGCAATTGTAATATAATCTTTAGCTGGTACTGGATATACCGTAAAAATATTCTCTAATGAATTATCTGATATAACTCCGAGTATCTCAGGATTTTCAAAAATATATGCAGAACCAGCACGATCTATTTCGTTTCCTCCTTCTGCATCATGATCTTCCCAAGGAGCACCAGCTATTAGTTGCTTTTCGTGTATTGCAACACTCCAACCATAAAAATCTTCACCTACAGTGTCGTCACCTTGTATAATTTGATCTTCAACCCATAAACCATTTCCATCTCTTTTATAGAAGTACGCTTCTCCTTCATCAAACTCAAAGATATGAGGAGCACTTATAACAATATAGTTAGGCTGAATATCTGTGCTCCAACCAAACTGAGTTTTTTCACTAGATGGGTTACCATTTAGTTTTTGTACTTCTATCCATGTTCCTTCACTGTTTTTTTCAAATACATACGCTGCCCCTTGCTCTACATTCGCCCCATAGGCCCCTACTACTAATTGATCACCAGATATACTTAATGAGGTGCCGAAAAATGAATCATTGGTTGCGTCTGATGCGACTAGGGTTTGAACATATTCCCATATTCCATTACTGTTTTTTAGATATACATAAGCAGCTCCTTTTCGCCCATCTACTTCGTTAGCACCAATTACTATGTATTCTCCTGAAATAGCAACACCTATTCCAAAAGTATCAGATGATTGTGGTGTGGGGCTTAATATTTTTTGAGTTTCAGTCCATGTTCCTGCATCTTTAGTAAATACATAAACCGAACCTGTCCAACCGTTTTCTGCGGGAGCACCTCCAACAATTGTATTTCCATCTACATCCAATGAGGTAGGATTCATACCTAATTTTGCATCACCACTATAATCTGATGCTACTAATTTTGTGCTATACTCCCAATTGTCAACTTGATAGTCATAGATGTAAAGAGCACCAGCTCTCTGAGTAGTCCCAATATTAGCTCTCCCAGCTGCCACTACTAAATAATCATCCGAAAATTTTATGCCTCCACCAAATTCTGCTCCTTCATTTGGGTCAAATGCAGTTAACCTTTGAGAATAACTCCAAACCCCTAGATCATCCTTAGCATAAATATAGGCAGCTCCAGCAGCAATTGTTTCTCGTGAGGCACCAACTATAGCAAAATCTTCAACTATATCAACCGAAGTACCATATTCAGCACGATCTTCTCTATTATCGCTTACAACTTTTGCTGTTTGTGTAAATTGTGCTTTCATAGTAGTACCTCCAAACAAGCAAGCAAGAACGATAATACTTTTTGTAATGTTAATTTTTGTCATTAAATAAATTTTAGAATTAATTAAGTTTGTTTATTAGAATAAAAAAGAATGTTTGAAACACTCCTAGCAGCACTCCTTAGTGTCAATTTGTAGGTTTGTTCAGCACTCTGTTTTAAAGCTTTCAACAAATATAGAGGTCAAGTTATTTTTAAAAAAAAATAACGTTAGACATTTTGTGACATACACAATATAGTGTTGTGACATCGCACTAAATACTTGATAAATAGCTTTGAATTGAGTGATTACTAGGTACATTCATTTTTTTTGAAATACGCTCTTTTCTCTTTCTACATGACTGGGCTGTTATATTTAGAAGTGATGCTATTTCTGTATAATTTAAGTTCATATATAAGAAGGTTGCAAAGCGAATATCTCCAGTAGTTAAATTTGAATGATTGGCTCTTAGCCTATCCAAAAACCCTTGATTTACCTCTTCAAAATGAACAAAAAAACTATCCCATTGCGTATCTTTCTTTAGATGTTTTTTCAATTCATTTATTTGTTTCTTTATTACTGTATTCGTTTCGATTTTCGTGTTCGTAGATAAGGTTTGAACTATTTCTTCTATAAGCTCATTTTTACTTGATAAAAACATGGCCTTTGCAGTTAGCTCCCTATTTTTAATATCTATTTCATTTTTAAAACGTTCCCTTTCTAGCGATGCCAAAGCTTCTCTTTCCTGGTTCTGTTTTTCAATTAAAAGGTGATGGTTTTTTTCCTTGGCCAATTCCAGTTCAACTATCTTTTTGCGTTGCTTATCTTTAAGTGAGTTGTATTTGTATACCAATATTAAAAACCCCATACCTAGGATGACGCAGATAATTAAACCATAAAAAAATTGCCTTTCCTTACGTAGTTCTTCCCTGCTTTTTGAAAGTTCACGTTGATAATTCTGAATCTGAAATTTCAACTTTTCACTTTTAAACAATGCACTATTCTTAATGGCGTACAGTGAATCTTTAGCTATAAGAACCGAATCTTTATAGGCCATTGCTTTTGCAAAATCGTTTGTTTTACTGTTTAATATGGCAAGGTGATTGTAGATCTCTATTCGCTCTTCGATTTTTTTTTGAGTTGACCGTGCTAGTAAAGCATATTTTTTTGCTCGCTTGTACCGCTGTTGCTTTTTATGAGTCTCGATTAATATCATTAAAACAGTAATTCTATCATTAACAGTTATGCCATCGTTTAAAATTGATAGATCATCTATTTGTGGTAAAAGCTCTAATGCTAGTTTTTCGGCTTTTACATATTGGGTTCTTAAAAGCAGATTTTCCGCCCTTGCTATTTTCCCCATTAAAAGCACATTTGGAGCATCTTTTAGTAAGGGCAATGCTTCTTCAATATATTTATCAGAAATTTCCAACTCGCCCATTTTATTCGCCACCAAAGCAAGATTTATAGCATAGGCCCCTATTTGTTCTTTAGCTTCTAATTTTTTAGCAATTTCATATGCCTTTTGAAATGACTCTTTCGCCTTTACATGGTCTTTATCTTCAATATATAAAACACCAATATTATTAAATGCAACCATTTCATACCCTGAATCAAGGTGCTCTAGAGCAATTTCATAGGCTTGTAAGTAATATTGAAATGCCTCGCCATAATCCAACACTAAATAATAGTTGGTACCAATATTTAATGTCGCATCAAAAGCTTCGGCATACCATTCATTTCGAATGGCTACCTCTTTTGCTGTGACTAATTCTTCAAGCGATTTAGCATGCTCTTTTTTAGATAAATATTGAATTCCCAAATCAATACGCTTTATAACGCTAGACTGAGTTTCTACTTGAGAAAATAGCGGAAATGAAACTGTGCTTGCTAGCAACAATAAGACTACGTATTTATATAAAGGCATTGATTGATTGATTGATTGACTGATTGATTGATTGACTGATTGATGAATTTGGTTTCTTAGTAGAAGTAATAGTTAATTGAATTCTAAAGTCTTTTCTATTGAAACTCCCTATTAAGACGTTTATTTTCTTTATATGTTACATATAAATATCAAAGTTGTGTTAAAGATTTCATAATGTTGTTTATCTCCCATCATTAAGAATATTACTTTTTGTTTGCAATAATATTCCCAATCAAATTCTACTTCAAAATTTAAAATCGATAATTGGTAAATCGCTATACCTTGTCCATATACTGCATGGACTAGAAAATTTCAAACAATATATTTTTGACAGATTGAATACTTTTCCAATTCCTGTTCCTTCTAATCCTCTAGGGACTTCGGTATGGGTTAAATAAATACTAGTTGATTCACTATTTATAAAGATCCGAGATAATTTTTAAAGCTTGCTTTTATTCTTTCTAATATTAGAATTCTGTCATACTAAACAATTCTATAGCACTTTCTTTACCTCTTAATGTTACGGTATCCATTTTTTCTGATTGATATTCATTATCTAGATTTAACTGATTTAATAATATCCCTGAAATAAGCAGTTTACGATTTACTTTATTGCATTGCTCCTGTATTCTTGCGCTGGTATTTAATACATCACCATTATATACTATTTCTCGTTTAATATCTCCTATTTGAGCACTTATAACCCTACCAAAATGAAGACCAGCTTTAAAGGAAGGGATTACTCCATATTTGTTTTGGTAATACTCTTTATTCTTAAATATTTTTTCTTGTATTTGAAAAAATATTTTTAAACAATTAGTATTGGTTAATCCTTCATTAGTCTTCCATGTGAATACAACTTCATCACCAACATATTGATATACCTCTGCACTAGTATCTCTAACCGGTTCAGAAATTTCATGAAAAAAATCATTGAGTAATTCATAATATTTTTTAAGTCCAAGTTTTTCTGCAAGTGTTGTGGAAGACTTTAAATCTAGAAACATAAATATTCTATATTCGGTGGTAGGCTTTCTGTATTTACCTAATAGAAACTTTATTAATACACCTTCCCCTAAAAGGAGGTTGATTTGTAAATAAAAAGTTACTAACACGTATACTGCTAGTGTATAAATATTAAGGATTAATTGTTCTAAACTAAGTAATGATTCATAAAAATCCTGCATTTGTAGGCCTTTAAACAAACCTACTATTA
Organism: uncultured Flavobacteriales bacterium; assembly: GCA_913063255.1. Classification (GTDB taxonomy): domain Bacteria; phylum Bacteroidota; class Bacteroidia; order Flavobacteriales; family Flavobacteriaceae; genus Marifrigoribacter. The sequence goes on from CAJXYJ010000015.1 coordinate 30,161, forward strand.
ATCCTACAATTCCTGAAAACAAGTTGATGATTAAAAAATAAATAAAAGATTTAATTAAAACAGAAAAGAGTAGCGGTAATTTTAAAAAATGCTTTTTTAATCCTGACAATATAAAAAATTCAAGCACCCAAAAACCAAATAATAAAGAAGATCCCATTATTATAGCCATAAAATCTATAAAATCTTCGCGAAGCAATTGATAAATCATCCCAGCTAAAGCCCCAAACAAGCAAAATTCTATTAAATATCTAAGTTTACTAGTAATTTTTATATTCATATTTTAATCTAATTTAACCTTTTAATTCTTCATCAATCAATTTGGTGACTCTTTCAATTTCATTTAAGGCTTTATTATATGTATGGTCCTTTTCCTCCATAATAAACAAGAGTATTACTATAAGATTTTGAAATTCATAATTAAACACAACATCTGGGTTTTTAATTTCATTGGAAGTAAATTTTAAAACAGAACCTATTGTTGGTAGTACACTATTCATCATGGCATCATAATGAATGTTTTCCATTCTATTCACATAATTATATATTTCTTCCAACTCTCTAATACCATTAACAATTTCAATATTTTTCAGCAATTTCACATCTCCGCTATTTACCATTGTTTCGTAAATATTTCCTTCCTTATCAAAATCTGAATATTTGCTGAGCTTACTAATTATTATTCCAAGTGTATCCATTTTACTTCTATCATTGGCTTCAATAATTTCACTAGCATACTTAAATTGTGGGGTATAATGGTTATTATAACCTATTTGACCTTCAATTAACTCCTTATCATCTATTATTTGTTCTTTAATGTTTTCGTAAAATCTTATTTCAGCTTTCTTTTTAATGCGATTATTATCCCAATTACTTAACTGAAATGCTAAACTAATCCCAATCATTACTAATAAGATCTCTCCAACAGCGTAAATGAGGTAGCGCTTTAATTTTCTTTCCTTAATGAGATTTTGTCGAATACTTCTAAAAAATTGCATCTTTTTAATTTTAAATTATCAAATCACAATTAAATCAATCTTGAAACTTATTAGATATTGCATAAACATATCCGTCTGAGCTACCAAAATAAATAATTTGATTTGAAATTACAGGAGAAGATAATATTGCCCCAACATTTATGAATGCATTATCTAAAAAACTGGAGAGTGTAGGCATATCAGTAATACCTTTAGTTAACGCTTTATATCTTTCAATATCCATGATTCCTTTATCATTAAATATTTTTACTGTATCTGTTTTTACTCCAATAGTTTCAAATTCCCATTTTATATCTCCTGAAGTCAATTCAATTCCAAACAGTCTGCCATTTGCAGAACCTATATAGCCCATTTCGTTATCTATGGCTGGACTCGAAAAAGTATATGCATTTGTTTTTGTTGCATAATTAATTGTTCCAGTTTTCTTATTAATTGAAAAAAAGCTAAAAGAATCTGATGAGCCCGTGTATATATTTTCATTATCTATAGCCGCAGTACTTGGCATCCAAGATCTATCGAATTCATCTTTTGTCCAAATTGTATCACCAGTTTTAAGGTTAAATGCATAAAACTTTGCATCTCTAGAACCTAAATATACGGTCTCGTTATCAATAGAAGGTGATGCTTGTATTCCCAACCAAATGTAAGTGTCTGTATCCTTTCCTGTAGCATAGGACCATTTTTCAGCTCCGGTTAATGCATCCAAACAATA
>CAJXYJ010000016.1 GCA_913063255.1 uncultured Flavobacteriales bacterium
ATATTATCGGTTGCCCCTACACATAATAAGTCATCAATATTCATTATTAAAGCGTCTTGGGCAATTCCTTTCCAAACTGAAAGATCTCCAGTTTCCTTCCAATACATATAGGCTAGAGAAGATTTTGTTCCAGCTCCATCTGCATGCATCACCAAGCAATACTCTTGGTCTCCTGTTAGATAATCTGGTACTATTTTACAAAATGCCTGCGGGAATAATCCTTTATCTACATTTTTAATAGCGTTATGTACGTCCTCTTTTGAAGCAGAAACACCTCTTTGGGCATATCGTTTAGAAATTTCTTTACTCATTTATTTTATTCTAAGAGACAAAAATAGTTAAAAAAAAGTCGCTTAATAATTATTAAGCGACTTTTAAATAGTTTCAACTTATTATTTAATCATCATCATTTCTCGATACTTTGCCAAAGGCCAAAGTTCATCATCGACTAATAATTCTAATTTATCACAATGGTATCTAATCTCATCAAAATAAGGTTTAACATTGTCACAATAAGCAGCAGCACGTTTTTCTAAAGAACTAATTTTATTAGCTTTTTTGCGTTCTTCGATCATATCGGTAATCCCCATATTGATTTTTTCAATATGCTCAGAAATTTTTTCAATTAATTTCATTTGTTCTTTGGATAGTTTTTTAAAACCACTACCATAGATATCTTTTAAACCTTGAACATTTTTAATCAATCTATTTTGGTACTTTATCGCTGTAGGAATTACATGGTTTCTCGCAATATCTCCAAGCACTCTTCCTTCTATTTGGATACGCATTGCATATTCTTCTACTTTAATTTCATAACGAGCTTCAATTTCTACTCTACTCATGATATTAAGTTCCTCATATAATGCAATTGTTTTTTTAGAAACTTTTGCTTTTAAAGCTTCCGGAGTACTCTTATTATTACTAAGCCCTCTCTTTTTCGCTTCCTTTTCCCAAGCTTCCCCATAACCATCGCCTTCAAAACGAATCCGCTTAGAATCTTTTACATATTCTCTTAGAACATTAAAGATTGCATCGTCTTTCTTCATTTTCTTTTTATCAATCAAAGTATCTACACTTTTCTTGAATTCTATTAATTGTTTTGCAACGATAGAATTTAATACCGTCATAGGAGTAGCACAATTTGCAGTAGATCCAACCGCTCTAAACTCAAACTTATTACCCGTAAAAGCAAATGGTGAAGTTCTATTACGATCTGTATTATCTAACAAAATTTCAGGAATTTTGCCTACAACGTTTAATTTAAGATCTGTCTTCTCTTCTGGCGACAATTTACCATTGGTAACTTTTTCTAATTCATCTAAAGCTTTGGTAAGTTGTGATCCAATAAAAACAGAAATAATAGCAGGAGGTGCTTCATTTGCACCCAAACGATGATCATTATTTGCGCTTGCAATAGAAGAACGCAATAATTCTTCATGATCATTTACTGCTTTAATGGTATTGATAAAGAATGTTAAAAACTGAAGGTTACGCTTTGGCGTTTTACTTGGACTTAACAAATTAACTCCTGTATTTGTACTTAAGGACCAGTTATTATGTTTTCCACTACCATTAATTCCTTTAAAAGGTTTTTCATGAAATAATACTTTAAAGTGATGTCTCTCTGCTACCTTTTCCATAATATCCATTAATAAGGAATTATGATCCACCGCAAGATTTGCCTCTTCAAATATAGGGGCCAATTCAAACTGATTTGGAGCAACTTCATTATGACGAGTTTTAACCGGAATACCTAATAACATACATTCCGTTTCTAAATCACGCATATAGTCTAGAGCTCTAGTAGGAATGGACCCAAAATAATGATCGTCTAATTGTTGTCCCTTTGCAGATTCATGACCTAATAGCGTTCTACCAGTTAATGAAATATCTGGCCTAGAAGAAGCCATAGCTTTATCTACTAAAAAATATTCTTGCTCCCAACCTAAGGTTGCAATAATTTTAGTTACGTTTTTATCAAAATATTTAGCTACCGAAGTTGCAGCAGTATCTAATACCTGTAAAGATCTTAATAAAGGTGTTTTATTATCTAATGCTTCTCCTGTATAAGCAACAAATACGGTTGGAATACAAAGGGTAGTACCATATATAAATGCAGGCGATGTTGGATCCCAAGCTGTATATCCTCTTGCTTCAAAAGTATTTCTAATTCCTCCATTAGGAAAACTAGAAGCATCTGGTTCTTGTTGCACTAATTGTCCACCACCAAATTTTTCAATTGCCTGTCCATCTTCTGTAGTTTCAAAAAAGGCATCATGCTTTTCCGCAGTAGATCCCGTTAATGGCTGAAACCAATGTGTATAATGTGTAGCACCATTGGTAATTGCCCATTCTTTCATACCAGTAGAGATATGATCGGCAATATTTCGGTCAATTTTTGAACCGTTTACAGTAGCATCAATTACACTATTATAAGAATCTTTTGTCAAAAACTGTCGCATCGCTGCTTCATTAAAAACGTTTTTACCAAAAATAGTAGATCGTCTTGCAGGTTCTTCTACATGAATCGGTTTTCTACCTAATGTTTCTTTAATAGCTTGAAATCTAAGGGTTGACATATATTTTCGCTTTAAAATTAATAATTTGAAAGTGCAAAAATAACTTTTTACATATATACCCCCTATTTTTTAGGGGTGTTTTTATAAATAATTTATAATTCTTATTAACACCCCCTAATTTCATTGTTTATAATTGCAAAACAATAGATAAAAGCAATATTTTTAGTTAAAATTAATAAAAATCAAACCGATAAAAATGGAATAAGCTACAAAAAGTAATAAGCCTTTGTATTTTGTGAGTACAAATTTTTTGGGAATAAGTGCCAAAGGAAAGATAATTGCAGAAAAACCAATCATCCATAATATATCGTTAAGCATTAAAGATATACCCGAATCCAATACATTAATTGGATGAATTATTGCTGTAATACCAATAACAGAACCTATATTAAAAATATTAGACCCAATTATATTTCCGATTAATAAAGCTTTTTCATGTTTAAATGCCGCTACAACAGAAGCAGCTAATTCTGGCACACTAGTACCTATGGCAATCATAGTAACAGCAATCATTCGATTACTCACTCCTAAAAGTCTTGCAATGTTAACTGCTCCAGACACCAAAAGCTCACTTCCCCCCCATAAGGCTCCACCTCCTATAAATAACCAAATAACAATTTTAAAATTTGAAGCTATTGTTTCTTCAACATCAATAGAATCACTTGATTTTATAACTTTTTTATTCCTTCTTGCTTTAACAATTAATACCCATAAATAGATAAGTAATGCTAAAAGAAGCCCTATACCTTCTAATCTATTGATCCCATTGCCAAATTTCAATAAAAAATACATCCCGATAGAAAGCGCCATCATAACCGGCCAATTAAACTTATAAAACTCCCTATCCAAAAACAAAGGAGATATAACTGCTGTTATTCCTAAAACCAAACCAATATTTGCAATATTTGACCCTACTACATTCCCTAATGCTATATAAGGATATCCATCAAGAGCGGCTTGGATACTAACAAATAATTCTGGTGCTGAGGTTGCAAATGAAACTACAGTTAAACCAATAATCATTCTGGATAAATGAAATTTACGAGAAAGTGCAACTGAAGAACGTACTAAAAATTCACCACCAATGACCAATAAAGCCAATCCCGATAGTATATAAACTATATTCATTTACATTTATAATTTGGGGACGAAGATACTATTTTAGATACATTTAGCTTATCTAATAGATTGCTTTTAATTTTCACATTTCTTTAACTAAAACTAGATAAACAGTTAAATTACTACAAATTTAGTTGTATAACTATTTTTATAGTTATATGTTTGTGTTATTAATTTATAACTCAAAACTACGCTCCTAGTATTAAAATCTAAAATGGAAAAAATAACCAATAAAGAAGAAGAGGTAATGCAAGTTCTTTGGGACTTAGAAAAATGTTTTGTAAAAGATATTTTAGCTAAATTACCAAAAGGCAACCATTATAATACAGTATCTACAATAGTTAGAAATTTAGAAGAGAAAGGATATGTATCCTATCAAGCATATGGAAAAACACATCAATATTTTCCAACTATAACTAAGGAAGCTTATAGCAATCAATTTATGAATTTAGCAACACAACGCTTTTTTAATAATAGCTATAAAAATATGGTTTCCTTTTTTGCTAAAGAAGAAAAAATAAGTGCCAAGGAATTGCGTGAAATATTAGATCTAATTGAAAAAAAGAAATAATATGGAAACACTTACTTATATCACAAAATCAGCTTCCATACTTAGCCTTTTCTATTTGGTGTATTTTATAGTTTTAAGAAAAGACACTTTCTTTACTAAAAACCGGTTTTACTTAATTGGAGGGATTATAACTTCACTCCTACTTCCTCTTGTTGTTTTTACTAAGACAATATATGTAGAAGCACCCGTTTCTGACTCTATTATTTCATATGCCTATAATACAATTTCAAATCCTATAATAGACAGTCCATCCTACGCTATAGATTGGTGGAACATGATCACAATTATTTACTTTATAGGAGTTTTATTTATGAGCTTTCGATTTATAAAACAATTAATATCGCTTTATAATTTGATAAACACAAACACTTATCATGAAACAAATGGGTTTCGATTTATTAAAATAAACGAAAATATTAATCCGTTTTCATTTTTAAAATACATTGTCTATAATCCCGAAAAACATTCCGACGATGAGTTAAAAATGATTTTAAAGCACGAACAGGTTCATGCATTTCAATTACATTCTATAGACATTCTATTAGCGAACATTTTACTTATTATACAATGGATGAATCCTTTCGCTTGGCTTTTCAAAAAAAGTATGGAAGAAAATTTAGAATTTATTGCCGATAGTGAAACCATTCAACAAATACCCTCTAAAAAAGAATATCAATTAAGCTTGTTGAAAGTAATTACATCAAACACACTTCAACCAGTATTAGCCAATAATTTTTATCAATCATTAATCAAAAAACGAATTATTATGTTAAACAAAAAATCATCAAAAACACAAAATCAATGGAAACTTTTATTAATCCTTCCAATACTAGGGGTCTTTCTATGGAGCTTTAATATAGAAGAAGAAATAAAATACAAGGATTCTTATTCTATGGAATCCATTGCGGAAACGACTACAAACCCTTTACTATTAAAAGAGGAATTCATCACTCCTAAGGAAATAGAAAAAAAGAATGCTTCAGAAAAGAAAAGTAACAAATCTATTGACAGTAAAATAACGGTTACAGTCAATAAAAATACTAGTGATTCTGAATTAGATAAAATTAAAACATTATTTAAAGATTCTTATAACGTAATCTTAAAGTTTAGTGGTGTTAAAAGAAATAGTGCTGGAGAAATCATTAAAATTAAAGTGAGCATGAAGTCTGAAAAATCCAATGCTGATTTTAATCAAGATAACAATGAAGGCATAGGAGAATTTAAAATATCTTATGATGATGATAACGGTTCAATTAGTATTGGTAATACTAATTCCCATAAAATGCATATAAGTTCTAGTGATGGCAATCATTATATCCATGAAATTAAAGAAGATGAACATGGAAATAAAAGCACTTGGGTTTCTAAAGATGGACATAAAGTAAAAGAAGGGAAACATGAATATATTATACACAAAGAGGACGGAAACCATACAGTAATTGATGTTAAATCCGATTCAGATGATCATTCCACCGTTTGGGTGACTAAAGATGGAAATCATGTAAAAAGGCAATCACATGTAGTCATAGAAAGTGACAATGGAGATGAAGATTCTATTTTCTATTATGATTCAGATTCTGATGAAGACTCTATATTCATTCATAAAAAAGATGACAATGGTTTTTTCTTTGTTGATACTGACGGAAAAGATCCATTAGTATTTATAGACGGGAAAAAATCTTCTAAAGAAGCAATGGAAAAGTTAAATTCTAAAACTATTGAAAATATTGAAATTTTAAAAGGAGATAAAGCTATTGAAAAATATGGTAAAGATGCAAAAGATGGTGTTTTGTTAATCTATACGAAAAAGAACTAAAACCAACCAATTTCAGAAATGTCCTATTCTTAATACAATTAGAATGGGATATTTTTTATTTGTATTTTTAAAATATGAAAAAATCACTTTTTAAAACACTTGCCAAATTTAATAAGTTAATTTTACCCAGTTTTACTAAACAAAGATTGGATTTAGCAAAAGCAAAAAAATGGCAAATGGCTTTATTTGGCTATAGACTATGGGTAACAAAAAGAGCCTTGGATAATTAAAAAGGTGGAAAATCTTAAGTATTTAAATTTTATTTTTTATTATTTCATTGCTTGTAATATATCCATATTTAAATTCAATTTCTTGTTTTTATTTATTAATTTTATAAAAAATAAAATAAGCTATGACTAAGATATTAATATTTCTATTTATTCCATTTTTTATATTAGGTTGCAAACAAAAAGAAGATAAATCAATTAGTAACGAGAATTCTACTTCAATCAATAAACCAATAATTTTAAATGATTCTACCTCTATAAAAAGAGTTTATAATCAGGATGAAATTATATATATTGACAAGTTAGCTTATTCTAAAAAAGATTCGATATTAATTAATGGAGAACTAAATATATGGCATGAAAATGGCGAAATTAAAGAAATGAGAACCTTCAAAGATGGTAATCTAGAAGGACTTCGTCAAATTTGGTTTGATAATGGGCAGTTACATCAAGAAGCAATTTTTGAAAATGGAAAAGTAAATGGTACTAGAACTGTATGGTACGATAATGGGCAATTAAATCTCAAAGGAACATATATTGATGGTCAATTAGAAGGAGTTTTAAAAAACTGGCGGACTAATGGTGTATTAAAAACTGAAATGAATTATAAAAATGGCAGATTAGAAGGAGTTGTAAAGTCATATGATGAAGATGGAAAATTAAAAGAGGAAAAAACATACAAAGATGGAAAAGTAGTAAATTGATATTTCCTAACCATATTAATCAAAGATTAGATTTAGTATAATAAAAAAAACGTGCCAAATAACTTTATTTGGTTATAGATTCTAACTTACAAAAAGGACCTTGAATTAAAAATATATATTTTCTTAAAACAATCTTTGCTGAATCCCTAAAAAGAAATATATTTGCAGCCCATTAAAGGCCTCGTGGCGCAACTGAATAGCGCACTTGATTACGGCTCAAGAGGTTACAAGTTTGAATCTTGTCGAGGTCACAATACTAAAGAAACCACACTTATAAAAAGTGTGGTTTCTTATTTTACGGAAAAGATTAAAATTAATTTAATCCCCTTTTTCTTCCTCTACCACTTTTTTAGTACTTGGTATACCAGTACCAAGCATACGATCGAAAAAGCCTTCGCTTTCTTTAATCACAAAACGGTTTAATTTTTCGGCTTCCTCTTCATAATTTCGATTTGCTATAGGCGTAACGGAGAATCTATCGTATTCTTTTTCCAACTGTTGTGCTGTTAGAATCATATTTTGCCAAGTACTACCCCACTGAAAGCTTTGAGAAAATCCTGCAACAATGGTTAAAAAAGCTGCCAAAATTGGTGTCGCTAAATCAAATACTGTTTGAAGACCAATTTCTTCTATAATACTAGATGAACTCAAAGAAGCTATTAAAGTTAATAGAGCCCCTATAATTACCGTAAGTGTGCGAGTCCATTTGTACCATTTTTTATTATTTTTACTTGCTTTCCAATAATAATTCATGGATTTTTTGTATCGATTCTGAATATAAATATCCATTTCATTGTCTTTTTCAGGTTCCATATTATTTATGTTTAATAAATTAAAATCATAGTTATTTAAGGCACATTTACATTTAATGCTAGAATTGAAAGTCTCTATCTACATCAAATAAAATATGCATGCCATTGCTTTACAAACAATAGCTTCAAAACTATTTTTATGCGAGGGGATTTTTATTATTAGGCTTTACAGTTAATACTGTATTTTGCTAAAATATTTGTCCGTTAATTTCACTTATTATCAATACCATTTCATTAACAGAAAATTAAAAGTAATAAATTTATGGCGGATAGCAAAATTATTATTTTTCTTGTATTATTTCTAGAGCACACTCATTTACAGACTAATAAATCTAATTAATAATATAATTTATAGTTTATCAATTCGTGAGTATTGTAAAATATTAATTATAAAAATACTATATTAGTGCATTCAACGATTAATCGTTAAATAAATATTTCCTCCCCTATTTTTTTGTTATTGATGTTTTACTGTTTTTTTTACAAAACTAAAACATCATTAGAAAGTGTGTTTACTCCAAAATATTTTTGGATTCCTATAACTTTTAACTAATATAATATGACAATGAAACTTAAAGTACTCAGAAAAGGAATGAAATCTAAAGAGGTCGGTGAATGGCAGACCTTTCTTCGTGGTATAAATCTCTATTTTGGAATAGTTGATGATGATTTTGGAGGCAAGACCGATACAGCGACTAGGAAATTTCAAAAAAGATATCGATTAACAATAGATGGAGTTGTTGGTAATCAATGTTATGGAAAGGCTATGATGCTTGGATTTAAAGCGGATACATTTGAAGAAAACGAAGTTGATTTTAAGCAATCTGCAGCTTACCCTCCAAAACCAGACTTCAGACCTCTTTCAGGGAATAAACAGAGAGAAAAGTTATTCGGAAAGTTTGAGTATAAGGATACTCCTACTCCTAAAAATCCTGAAAAAATAAAGATTATTGATGGTTGGAATAATAAGAATATTGTAAAAGTAGAGCTTCCCACATTATCTAGAGTAACTAATGGAAAGTACAGGTCTATGTGGTTTCATAAGTTAGGTAAAGACCAGTTAGAAGGCTTCTTTAACGAAATTGAAAAACAAGCTCTTACAGAACGAATTATAAGCTATGCTGGGGCTTTTTACCCTAGATATGTAAGAGGAAGTCGAACAAACCTATCCAACCACTCTTGGGGAACGGCGTTTGATATTAATGTTCCTTATAATGGATTAAGAAGAACACCAGCATTAGTAGGAAAAGAAGGATGTGTAAGAGAGTTAGCAGAAATAGGTGTCACGTATGGATTTTATTGGGGAGGTTGGTTTAGTAGACTGGATGGGATGCACTTTGAGATTGCGAAAATACTTTAATAGAATTATTTTACATTCAGATAAGACTGCTCCTAAATTGTATTCAACGACTAATCTTTAAATTCATTACTAACTTTAATTAATACTATGAAAAGAATTATTATATGTGCCGATGGCACCTGGAATCGTCCTGAAGAAAATATAGAAGAAGATTTTCCAACCAATGTATTAAAATTTGCACGGGGAATTGCTCCTAATGATGTAGAAGGAATCAAACAAATAGTATTTTATGATTGGGGTATTGGTTCTTATCATGCAAAGGCAATTGGAGGAGGACTAGGTGCTGGTCTTGAAAAAAATGTAATGGATGGCTATCGGTTTCTCGTACATAATTTTGAACCCGGTGATGAAATATACTTATTTGGTTTTAGCCGTGGGGCATATACTGTAAGGAGCCTTAGTGGATTAATAAACAATTGTAATATTTTAAAGGGATCTGAATCCAACAGAGTTGAAGAAGCTTTTCAACTTTATAAAAATCCAGATTATGCTCCCATGGACGATTATTCAATAGAATGGAGGGACAAACATTCTATCAAAGACAGTAGTATAATTACATTTGTTGGCGTTTGGGATACTGTTGGTGCAATGGGCTTACCTTTTTCATTTTTTGGCTTAATAAAAGATAAACATCGATTTTATGACAACAAATTAGGTAGTAATGTAATTACTGCTAGACATGCTTTATCACTCGATGAAAAAAGGGATGATTTTGAACCCACTATATGGAGCCCAAATGACAAAGTTGATTTAAAACAAGTTTGGTTTGCAGGAGTACATACTGATGTTGGTGGGGGATATAAAAAGGATGATGACAAAACAGTTTTATCCGATATTCCTATGACTTGGTTAATTAATGAAGCAAATGCTGTCGGTTTAAATTTCGAAGCCTTTTTATCGGTGACAAATTTAAATCCAATGGCAAAACAACATGATGAATATAAAGGGTTAATGCGTTTTTTAGGGAAGTATGTTCGTGTTATTCCAGACCCTGAAAAAATTCCTACTTTAGTGCATTCAAGTGTGAAGGAACGTTATGAAAATTCTAACTATAAAAGTGTTACAATAGAAAACTTTAAAAAGGATTTTGGCGATTGGCCTCCAATTGAAGATTAATTATACGATTTATAATGATAGCAAAAACGATAGATGAAGTTATTGAAAACTTAGAGCAAATTATTCAAAGTTCAAAAACCGAAGAAAATCCATTGGGGTATTTTGCAGCGCTTTATTATAAAGTAACCATTAGTGTAAAAGATAAATTAGGGAAAAATTATTTTGAAGATGACGAGAGGATGGAACAATTGGATGTCATTTTTGCCAATAGATATTTATCAGCATATTTTAATTATACTACATGTAAACCAACAACTAAATCCTGGGAAAACACTTTTAAATCTTCACATATCAGAAACTTGATTGTTCTACAACATTTACTACTGGGGATGAATGCACATATCAATTTAGACTTGGGAATTGCAGCTGCAGAGATTTCCACCAAATCAACAATAGCTGATTTACATTCAGATTTTAATAAAATTAATGAGCTTTTAGCTTCGTTATTGGATGAAGTACAAAGTGACCTCGCCAAGATTTGGCCTATGCTGTTTGTACTCATGAAATTTTTCAATAAAACAGACGATTTAATTGCAAACTTTAGTATGAATATAGCAAGAGATGGTGCTTGGAAATTTGCAAACGAATTAGTGAACGAAAAATTGGAGAATAGAGATAATTTCATCGCAATTAGAGATGAGAAAATCTTTAATATTTCTAAATTAATTACAGATCAAGGCTTCGTGATTAAAATAGTATGTAAAATAATTAGACGGGGAGAAAAAGGCAGCCCTTCAGATAAAATTAGGATTCTTGAAAGCTAGAATGGATATGAGTCCCTTTGGAAATCTTTATTTATTTTTAAATCAATATTAATTTAAAGATTTTTTAATTTTCAGCACGAACTACTTTATACGCTTCCCAATCAAAACCTATTAAAAACTCAAGAGCTTTTTGAGCCCCTGCATTAAATAAATTTACTTGATCCTCTTCGCTCATATTAAAGTCTAACCAATTAAATTTTCCATCTGCATCGATCCTGCAAATAAGCCTACTATAGTCAGGGTTTTTTAATAGAAAATCATAATCATAGATTTGACGCATTGTACTAATCATGGCACCGCTTATTCCTAATAAGCCATCTGTTTTACTAAAATTTTCTCTATAGGTACTAAGTCTAGCTCCAAATGTAGGCATACGGGGCACTCCTCCATCTTCTCTATGAAAAACATTAATGGGAAAATTAGAAAGCATTCCTCCATCCACAAATTTAATTTTTGAGGGTACTGGTCCATTATAACGAGCTAATTTATACCAGCTTTCATCTTGTGGTTTTTTTGCATTTGGAATATTTTCTATTTCAAAAGGCTCAAAAAAGAAAGGAATAGACATAGAAGCCCTAACCAGTTTTGCTGGAGAAACACTGTTTGGGTTCTCCCAGTAAAGTTTAGACATTTTTGGAAATTCAGTCTTGGTATGAGTACTAATGTCTGAAGTGATAATGGCTAACTTCGCTACCATATTATTTATATCTTCTCCAGTATTTACATTTTTTAAACCTTGAGGTAATTTTTTTCTTTTATTCTCAAGGTCCAGCATAGATGATATCCCAGCCTTTTCCAATTCATCGGTGATCCAAGTTTCAAAATCATTCCCAGGATTAATACCCAGTTTCTTCTTTAGAATTTTGAAAATTTTTAGACCATTTCTAATCTTCCAAAGCAATGAAAATTTAGCTCCTTTTTCTTTATTGATTACCTTGTCAATAATTTTCTTTACAGCTTTGTCTCCATCCACAAAATCATATAGGTTTTTATTACTTAGGATATCTAGAATCTTTTCAGATTTAGTTTCCTTAATTTCACCCAAACCAGCCATCATCATAGTATTAATTGCTCCAGCTGATGTACCAGCCAAGCTACAAAACCGAATCCCTGCTTTTTCTAGGACATAAGTGTATCCTACAAGGGCGATTCCTAGCACACCTCCTCCTTCTTGTACTAAATCTACATATTGATTGCCGTTTCCATCTTCAACATCAGAATAACGTTTTCCTGGAGGTATTTTATCAAGAATAGATAAAATAGTTTCATTATTAGTAAAATTTGCCATAATTGTGGTTAGTTATCTTTTTTTTCAGGTTCTTTCTTTGCTATTTGTGTCCAATTAGAATGCTCTTTAGACATTAACGCTTCTGCGCGATTAACCAATATATTGAACGCATTTGAAGAATTATAGGGTTCACACTTAGTTAAATATAAATATTTTTCATGTTTGAGGGATTCGGATGTAGTTCGATAAGTCGTCCAATTTTCCTGATACCTTTTTAGTCCAAGAATTCCTGTAAGCATCACAATTAAGGCACCAATTACAGGAATAACATAATGTATCCAGTAAAAGACTTCTGGGTCAAATACACCCGATATGGTAACTAGTCCAGCCATAATTAAAAGCATAATTTGAATTCTCTGAAACCACTTCTTATTTACGCCACTTTTCCTATCGTACCAATCAATTTGGTCATTTAGCCTATTTTCTAAATATTCTGTTTCGTCCATAATTACATTATTTATTTATAAATATAATCAAAATATAATCAAGCATTTGCAATGCTATAAAAGAGAAAAATTAATAGCAAATTAAAAACGCTCCCTCAATGGGAGCGTTTTATCATATTAAATATTATTGATTAATCTATCCTTTTGTAATGAAGAATTTAAATAATTTCAGCACTCAAATCTGCTTGAAGAAGTTTAGAACAACGCTGTTTTAAATCATCGTAAGATCCTGTCTTTACAGTGCATTTTCCTTTATAATGAACAATTAAAGAGCATTGTTCGGCTTGTTCTGGAGTATGATCACAAACATCAACCAGCATATCGATTACATGATCGAAAGTATTTATATCGTCATTATATAATACAATATAGTGCTTGTTTACTGCCTTATCTGCAACATCAATTTCTTCTTGTATTTTTTCTTTTATTCCCACTACTTTACTAAAGTACAAATTTTGCAGCAATCCAGTTATTCTTCTCTTTATTGGTAACGAAGGTTAGACCTAGTTTAGTACAAGTCTCATTAATTAATGGCAAATCTTCTTTGTAAAAACCACTAAGATAAAGTTCCCCTTTTTTGTTTAAACAATTGCGGTAGGTTTCCATATCCTGTAGTAAAATATTCCTATTGATATTAGCAATAATACTATCGTATTTTTTATCAGAAAGAATAGAAGCATCACTTTGATAAACAGAAATAGTGGAACATTTATTACGTTCTACATTTTCAATGGAGTTCTCAAAGCACCACTCATCTATATCCACAGCATCTATTGTTGAAGCACCACGCATTTCAGTTAAAATGGCAAGAACTGCTGTTCCGCAGCCCATATCTAAAACCGATTTATCCCTAAAATCATTTTCTAATATATGTTGAAGCATCATATACGTTGTTTCATGATGCCCTGTTCCAAAAGACATTTTAGGCTCTATAACGATTTCATAAGTAGTATTAAATGGCTTATGAAAAGGAGCGCGAACTGCGCATTCTCCATTTACTTCAATGGGATGAAAATTATTCTCCCATTCCGCATTCCAATTTACCTGAGCAATTTCAGATTTAGTATGTGATATTTTAAATTCTTCAGAACTTAGTATCTGAACATCCTCTAAAATAGATTCCATCCAATCTGGTTTTTGAATATATGCTTTAACGCCTTTTTCAGTTTCCACAAAACTTTCAAAATTCACCAAACCCAGTTGGGCGATTAAAATTTCTGTTCCTGGCTGTAAGGGACTTACCGTAAAATTGTATTCTATATAAATTTGTGACATAATTAGTCTATATATCCCATTTCACGCATCCAATCGTCATTAAACATCTTTCCCACATAACGACTTCCGTGGTCGTGGAAAAGAACTACGACTATATCGTCTTTTGTAAAATGTTCTTTTAATTGTAGCACTCCTTTGATAGCAGAACCTGCAGAATTACCTAAGAACATTCCTTCTTCTTTAGCTAATCTTTGGGTGTAAACGGCTCCATCTTTATCAGTTACTTTAGTAAACCCATCAATGATATCGAAGTTTACATTTTTGGGAAGTATATCTTCTCCAATTCCTTCGGTAACGTATGGGTAAATTTCATTTTCATCAAATTCCCCTGTTTCATGGTATTTTTTAAAAACACTTCCGTAGGTATCTATTCCCCAAATTTTAATGTTTGGGTTTTGTTCTTTTAAATATTTTCCAACACCAGAAATAGTTCCTCCTGTTCCAACTCCAACTACAAAATGAGTGATTTTCCCTTCGGTTTGTTTCCAGATTTCTGGACCAGTACTTTCATAATGCGCTTTGGCATTACTAGGATTATCATACTGATTTACATACCAACTATTTGGAGTTTCTTCTGCCAATCGCTTAGAAACCGAATAATAAGATCTAGAATCTTCTGGCTCCACCGCAGTAGGACAAATAATCACCTCAGCACCTACCGCTTTTAGTATATCGCATTTTTCTTTGGATTGCTTATCGGCCAACACAAAAATACATTTATAGCCTTTTACAATTGCGGCCAATGCCAATCCCATTCCTGTATTTCCTGAAGTACCTTCAATAATAGTTCCGCCTGGCTTTAATCTTCCATCTGCTTCTGCATCTTCAATCATCGTTAGAGCCATACGGTCCTTAACTGAATTTCCTGGGTTAAAGGTTTCGTATTTAGCAAGTACCAAAGCTGGTATTTCTGCTGTTAATTTATTAATCTTAACTAATGGAGTATTTCCAATAGTTTCTAATATGTTTTTTGCGTATTCCATTTATAGCATTAAATTCATTTCGACTCCACTCAATAACCAAAATCGTACCCTGAGCAGAGTCGAAGGGCATATTCTAAGTGTATTTATTAATATCTAAATTATGACTGCAAATGTAGTAATATGAAGTGAATATCAATAATTTCAAATAGTGTGAATTCCTATGCAAATCGCATCGCCTTTATTGGAGATATTTTTGAAATAATAAAGGAAGGCAAAATTAACATGACCATGCAAAGAATAAAAGTGCCAAGATTTAATAATAAAATATAGTTGATATCTAAATACACAGGGGCTTCGGTAACATAATAAACATTTGGATCCAATTTTATTAATTTAAAATATTTTTGAGCCATTAATAATCCTATTCCTATTATATTTCCCCAAAACAATCCTTTTACGATTAAATACATCGCATTGTAAAAAAATATTTTACGAACGGTTTTATCACTACTCCCCAAAGCTTTTAATATTCCTATCATTTGGGTTCGCTCTAAAATCAATACCAAAAGCGCAGTAATCATATTAATACCTGCTACCAAAATCATAATTCCTATGATGAGAATAATATTAAAATCGAATAATTCCAACCATTTAAAAATGGAATAATACTTTTCTTGAATAGTTTGTGAATCCAATAAACTACTCGTTTCTTCATACACTTGGTTGCCAATGTTTTCAATATCGTTAAAGTCTTCCACAAATATTTCAAAAGAACCAACCTCATCTTCTTTCCATTTATTTAAGCGCTGTATATGCCGAATATCTGCTATGACAAAGGTGGAATCGAAATCTAAAAAACCACTGTTATAAATTCCAACAATATCAAAACCTCTACTTCTTGGTGGTTTGGAGCTATCTTTCCCAATGAAAAAAGTAGTTATTTTATCTCCAATTTTAAGATTTAATCTGTTTACTAAATATTCTGAAATTATAATCTCTTCGTTTAATGCATCCGTATAATTAGGAAGTCTTCCTTCTATTAAAAATTCAGAAAAAAAGTGCCAATCGTAATCCTTCCCAACTCCTTTTACTACAATTCCCTCAAAATCTGTTTGGGTTCGTATAATGCCTCCTCTTGAAGCAGTGACTTGCATATGCTTTATCCCATCCACATTTTTAAAATCGGGATAAAAATCTTGATGGATTGTAATGGAATTTTGTGAATCGTTAGAAAAATTAGTATCGTAATTTGAGATGATAATATCTCCGTTAAATGCAGAAACTTTTTCGTGAATTTTTTTCTGAAGACCAACACCAGTTGCAATCGAAATTAGCATTGTAATAAATCCTATTGCAATTGATACGATTGCAATTTTTATTATTGGTACCGATATACTATTTTTATATTCCTTTGCGGAAATAATTCGCTTGGCGATGAAATATTCGAAATTCACGTAATCCCTTATGTCTTTATCTGTTTTCAAAAATACGCAATTCTTATGGGTAGCATTAACTATACTAACTTGTTTTTCTTGTGGTAGTCAAAATAAAGAAGATGAAGATGAAAAAATGCTTCGACAGTACTTCGACAAGCTCAGTATGACAACTCAGCAACCTGATAATGTTATAATTGTTGGTGCCAATCAAATTGAAAGCTACTTCAATATTTTAAAAGATAAAAAAGTAGGGGTTGTTGCCAATCAGACCAGTGTTGTGGTAGATTCTCTTATGACTTTTTTCGAAAACCCAATGCTTATAAAAGAAGGAGATAAGAAGGAAGAATATCATTTGGTGGATTTTTTAGTAGCTCTTAATATTGGTGTTGAAAAGGTCTTTGCTCCCGAACATGGATTTAGAGGAAAAGCAGATGCAGGAGAAGTCGTCAAAGATGGGATAGACACAAAAACTGGCTTGCCTATTATTTCTTTATACGGAAAAAACAAAAAGCCCTCTAAGGAACAATTGAAAAACATTGACATTATGATTTTCGATATACAAGATGTAGGAGCTCGTTTTTACACCTATATTTCTACTTTGCATTATATGATGGAAGCCTGTGCCGAAAACAATATCCCTTTACTTATCCTTGACCGTCCTAATCCAAACGGACACTATATAGATGGTCCTTTATTAGAAAAGCAACATAAAAGTTTTGTGGGGATGCATCCCGTTCCTGTCGTACACGGAATGACTATTGGGGAATATGCTCAAATGATCAATGGCGAAGGATGGCTAGACAAAAATATTAAATGTGACATTACTATAGTAAAATTGAAAAACTACACACATAAATCTGAATATACCCTACCCATAAAACCATCACCAAATTTACCCAACGATGTGGCTATTAATCTCTATCCCAGTCTTTGCTTTTTTGAAGGCACCCCTTGGAGTGCTGGTAGAGGAACCGAAATGCAGTTTCAGATATTTGGTGCACCAAGCTTTCCTCCTGAATACTATCCTTTTACATTTACCCCTAAAGCTAATGAAGGGGCAAAACACCCTAAATTTAAAAACGAAACCTGTCATGGAAAAGATTTAAGAGAAACAAAAAGATTACATAAATTAAACATAGAATGGCTAATAGCAGCTTATGTATCTACAGGAAAGCAAAAAGATTTTTTTAATCCTTTTTTTACAAAACTAGCGGGTACTACCAAGTTGCAAGAGCAAATAGAAAAGGGATATACCTACCGTGAAATTAGAAAAACTTGGTTGAAAGACTTAGAATCTTACGATAAAATGCGACAGGAATATATGCTGTATGATTAAATAAATTACCCTCCTCCTCTTCTAAACTTCTCTCTAGGCTTTCCACCTTTTTCAGAATATTGAATAGGTAATCGTTTTTTTAATTCTTCCACAATATTAAATGCTGCAGGGCAAATAGCTACATTTTCTAAAGTAAGTGCAGAAATTTGTTGAAATTTTCTTCTATTGGTATGGGGATATTCCCGACAGGCTTTTGGTCGAATCTTATAAATACTACATTCATTATCTAATCCTAAAAAAACACAGGGTGCAGATTTAAATGACAATTCGTGATCCTCTCCTACTTCAAGATATTCCTCAATAAATTTGTGTTCCTTTAGTTTTAAATGCTTGGCAATACGTGCAACATCTTGGTCATTTAACCATGGTACCGTAGTTTTACAACAATTACCACAAGTTAAACAATCTGTTTTTTCAAACTCATTATCGTGTAACTCCACCATCAATGAATCCAAATGTCTTGGTGGCTTTTTTTTAAGTTTTTTAAATAATTTTATACTCTCGTTATGTTTATCTTTGGCTTTCTTTGGAAGCTGTTCTAGTATTTTTTCCATAGAATCAAAAGTAGTTAAAATTATTTTTGTTCTCTGAGTTTCCGATGGTAATCGGAAGTATCGAAGAGATTAAAAATAATTTTATTGATAAATTCCCTTCGATACAATTTAAAAAAAATCACTCAGGAAACTATAATAATCAAATGAAAGATATAATTGGAAAAGCATTATTAGATTACCAAAACGGAAATTACACCGAAGATATCCTTACCGAAACGAATATTAGTGAGGAAGATGTATTACCTATCCCTTACCTTTTTAGAGATTTTTCCGAAATGCCTTCTATAGAAATAAAAGCGCTAGAATTAGCAAAAGGAAAAGTTTTAAATGTAGGCTGTGGCGCGGGAAGTCATGCCTTATATCTACAAGAAAAAGGATTAGATGTAATGGCAATCGACTCATCAAAAGGTGCTATTGAAGTTTGTAAATTAAGAGGCCTAAACAATGTTATTCATTTAGACTTATTAGAGTTGAAAGGAGAAACTTTTGACACTATTTTATTGCTTTCGAATGGTACCGGTATTTTTCAGGAAATTGCACAAATAGACCAATACCTACAACATTTAAAAACATTATTAAACCCAAATGGTCAAGTACTTATAGATTCTAGTGATTTACAATACATGTACGATTCTACAGAAGAAGGTGCAATTTTAGTACCTAGCAATCGTTATTACGGAGAGTTGGAGTTTACTGTAAAATATAAAAACAATTCTAGTGCCCCTTTTAAATGGTTATATTTAGATGAAACTATTTTTGAAAATGCTACCGCTAATTGTGGCTTTAGATTTAAAGTAATAGAAAGAGGAGAAAACTTTGATTATTTGGCAAAACTTTATATTTAAACAATTTGCAACGAAATTTAAAAAATGAGACTTAATTATTTTATTACCCTTTTTTCCTTTTTATTCATCTTATCTTGTAGTAGTGATGATGATTCAAATAATAATGCAAACAATCTAATAGCAGAAAATGTAAAATCTTTAGGAGTATCTGCTTCCGATTTACTTTCCAACAACACCTATTCTAGTTTAACGGTTGAATTTGCTTTTACAAAAGGATTAAGGCCTAAACAAGAAACCATAGATGCATTTAGAGTTTTTCTTGAAGAAAGAATAAACAAACCTGGAGGTATTGTATTTGTTGAAACAGAAATTACCACACCTTTTGTAGGCACCCAATCTATTTCAGAAATAAGAGAGATCGAAGCGGAACAAAGAAATCATTATACGGTAGGAGATGATATAGCTGTATTTATTTATTTTACTCACGCGAGATCTGAAGGGGATACAGATATTACAAAAACATTAGGAACTGCATATTATAACACTTCTTTAGTGGTTTATGAACAAACCCTAAGAGACTTAAATGTTTCTCAAGGATACGATCTATTTATTTTAGAAGAAACCACCTTACAGCATGAGTTTAGCCACTTATTAGGGCTTGTAAACCTTCGTAATGATGATATTCATGGCAATCATGAAGATACTGCTCATGGCAACCATTGTATTATTGAAAATTGTTTAATGTATTATACAAGTAATAATTTCTCTTCTTTTAGAAATAGAAATAGTGTGCCAATCTTAGATCCTCTCTGTATTGAAGATTTACAGGCTAAGGGAGGAAAGTAATTGAATCTTTTTACTCTTTATTAATTATCCGTAAGGCTTCTCTTTTACTTAGGTTTTCAAGTTGGGTATTATTTGAAAAATCAACAACCCATTTTGGATTAAATTTACCATATTGACGTAAACTCCATCCAATTGCCTTGTTTATAAAAAATTCTTTAGATCCAAGTAATGAATTTATGGAATAACTTAATAAATTGGTGTCTACTTTATTCTTATACTTCAATTGAAAAAGTAATGCCGAACGCTGCAACCACATATTTTTAGAAGAAATCCATTTTTTCACATACACTTCTCTTTGTTCAGGAAACTTAGCAAAATATGGTCCCAAAATATTACTTGCCAAAAAATCTACAGTATCCCACCAAGATTTATGAGTAATTAGATATTCCATAAGTACAATGTCCTTTATTTCAAATTGTTTCCTATATTTTTGAAACAATTCTTGGGCAAAATATTGATATTCTCGCTCGGGTTTTTGCCATATTGCCTTTAAAAGTTCTTCAAGTTTATCCTTTGGTGGCAAATGTTTGTTATTTAAAAAAGGCCTTTGAAGTTCTTTACGTATGGGAGATGTGATCCCTAAAAATTCAAACTTATTTTTCATATATGCTTTTTGCCCAATTGCAATTTTGGGATTTGCATTATTATGAAATTCATCTCTTAGGCTTTTTAAGTATTCTGTCATTTTTTTAATGCCTCAATTATTTCATTAATCCTTGCCAAATGATGATCATCATGTTCGGCTACAAAAAGAAATAAATCCATAATCCTCATGGGAGTATTTAACCTTGGATGCAAAGAACTCTTAAACACTTCATAAGTGGTAAGTTTTTCTAAATTACTAACCAATACACCTCTAATATTACTAAGATCATTTAAAAGATCTTGAATACTTCTAGAATTATGGTTGGCTAGATTTGTTTTGGTATTTTCTAAATCGATATGTCTCATCATTTCGTCACCTCTTAAAATATCCTGAAGTCTTCCCAACCAAATTGGTTCTAAATCTATAAGATGCCCTATATTATCTTGAATAGACCAACTATCTTGAAATTTAACTTTTAAATCTAGATCGGATATTGTGGAAACTTTAAATTCTATTAGAATGGGAGTTCCTTTTAATCGTTCTATAATTGATGGAAAAATATTTTGTTCTTTTGAAAAATCAAACTTTCTCTCAAACCATTTTATTTGTTTCATGTTTTTTAAAAAGTAAAGGGTTAACTATTGAAAACATACATAATTTTATTTAAGATAATTTCATCTTTTTCTTTGTTAAATCCGATGAAAATGAGTAACTTGTATGTGTTTCACAAGTTAATCTTATATCATGAAAAAATCAAATCAATTTTCCATAAAAGTCCTTAAAAGATTTACATTTCTTCTTGTATTTTCAATTTCTTTAATAGCTTGTAATAACAGTACTTCTGAAGATAAAAAAGAAACAAAAAAAGAAGAAGCTCCTAAAGCAAAGGAGATCCTTTGGCAGATTAATGCCATTCATCCTGAAGGAAAAACATTTGCAATAAAAGCCATTGACAGAGAAGGAAATCAATACGATGTAAAAGCAATACAAGATTCAGATCAACATAGCTTTTTGGATGTTAAAGCATTAGTAGGAGAGAAAAAATTACCTGTTAAGGTGTTGGTTAGTGAAGACCAGTTTGCCCCAGTAAAAGCTATTGATAGAGGTGGTGTTTCTTACGATATAAAGGCAATTACTGAAGATGGAGAAAAACTAGCTGTTAAGGGAATTACTCAATTTGGAACGGTTGTGAGTTTAAAAGCGATTAATAAAGAAGGGAAATTCTATGGTGTAAAAGCTATTTCTCCAACAGGGGAGTTAAATGATGTGCAAGGAATTAAAATCAATGTCAAAGAAAAAGAAATGACACTTAATGGTTTTAATGTTTTTGCTCATATAAAAGCCATGCATCAATCTTCAAATAAACTTGTCGAAGCTCCAAAAACAACTAAAAAGAAAGGAAAAACAGAAACAAAGAAAAGTATTATTTGGAATATAAAGGCAGTAACCTTAGAAGGTAAAAATCTAGATGTAAAAGCAATAGATACTCTAGGAAATAAATACGATATAAAAGCTATACAAGATTCAGATCAATATAGTTTTATGAATATTAAAGCATTTGTAGAAGGCAGTGAATTACCAGTTAAAGTTTTGGTAAGTGAAGACACCTATTCCCCTGTAAAAGCAATTGCAAGAGATGGATCTATTTACGATATTAAAGCAATTAGTCCAGATGGAACTATAATAGATATAAAAGGTATTGGTCGATCTGGGGGTATTGTAGATATTAAAGCGGTAACTGAAAGTGGTGACTTCTATGGCATTAAAGCTTTTTCACCAGACGGTAAATTAGATGATGTAAAAGGCATTAAGATTTTTGATAGAGAGAAAGAAATGAATATTAGAGGCAATAAAGTCTTTGCACATGTAAAAGCAATTACACAATAAATTAACTATAACACTTAATTAAGGGGTAGGTTTTTTAATTTAAATTTGCCCCTATTTCATACACTTTATCTCCATTAATAAAAGTAGCATTTACTTTTAGATTAGGAATCTCCTCTTCAGGGATAATCATTATATCTTTTTCTAAAACCGTAAAATCTGCAAATTTCCCAATTTCAATTGAGCCTTTCTCATACTCTTCAAAATTGGAGTAGGCAGCCCAAATAGTCATCCCTTTTAAGGTTTCTTCTCTGTTAAGGGCTTCCTCCATACGATATCCCTCTTCTGGATAGTTTTTTAAATCTTTTCTTGCTATAGCTGAATAAAAAGTATGCATTGGGTTCACTTTTTCTATAGGAAAATCAGTTCCTAATGCAATCATCCCCGCACTTTTCAATAAAGATTTATAGGCATAAGCTCCTTTAATTCGCTCAGCTCCTACTCTATCTTCTGCCCAATACATATCGCTGGTTGCATGTGTAGGTTGCACTGAAGGAATGATATTCTTTGAATACTTATCAAAATCTTCTAGACTTACTATTTGCGCATGCTCAATTCGCCAGCGCAGATCTTTTCCATCATTTATCAAAGGTTTATAAGCTCTCAATACTGAAATATTTGCCGAATCCCCTATCGCATGGGTATTCATTTGATAACCCGCCTTAGCTATCCGTTTTGCCAAAGCAGACAATTTATTTCTGGGAGTAATCATCGCACCAATATGACCTTCTTTATCACTATATTCTTTACGAAGAGTAGCTCCTCTAGAACCTAAGGCTCCATCGGCGTACACTTTTATAGATCGTACATGAAGACGATCTGTTTTTATAATTCCATTATTTAAATAATAGTCTAAGTTCTCTTCAGTATTACTCACCATTGCATATACTCGAATAGTCAATTCTCCTGTTTGCTGAAGGCTATCGATTAACTCAATAATTTCTCTATCCAAACCTGCATCATCTACTGTAGTAAGACCTAGTTTTAGACAAACTTTTTCAGCTGCTTTTAAGGCTTGAATTTTATGTTTTTTTGAAGTCTTAGGAATTGAAGCATTTATTAAATCCATGGGACTGTCAATGATGATTCCGGTTGGCTCTCCATTATTTAGGATGATTTCTCCTCCTTCGGTATTTGTTTCTGCATTTATCCCTGCCAATTCTAATGCTTTAGAATTTGCTAAATAAGCGTGACCATCTATTCTTTTAAGTGCAACGGGGGTATCTGGAAAAAGTTCATCCAACCTTTTCTTTGTTGGAAATTCTTTAACCTCCCAATCGTTTTGGTCCCAGCCTCTACCTTCTATATAATCCAAATTTCTTTCTTCTTGAAAAGCTACCACTCGCTCCAAAACTTCCTCAAAACTATTAGTCCCTTTTAAATCTACATTCTGAAGAAATAAACCTAAATTATACAAATGCGCATGGGCATCAATTAATCCGGGTACTATGGTTTTTCCTTGTGCATCAAAAGTATTGGTAGAAGAATATTTAGCTTCAAGAATCTTTGAATCTCCTATTTCAATTATTTTACCCTCATTTACTACAAATGCAGATGCTTTATCAAAAGTGGCATTTACGGTGTAAATATTGGCGTTTTTAACGATTAAGTCTGTGGCTTGTTTTTCTGAAGAACAAGAAAATAATACAAGAGTTAATATGCAATAGAGTAGGGTTTTCATTTTTATGAATTTATTTTAACTTGGTGAAAATAGAAAAACTTTTGAATTTATTCTGAAACTACTTTCTATATAGAAATTTTCTTACCAATCAAACTTATAAGAAGCTCCTCCCAATATCTGAATGCCCTGTACCGGATAATTTGCCCATTTTTGATAATCGTCCCCAAATAGATTACTACCCTTTATAAAAAAGGATAATTGATCATTAAAACGATATCCTAAATCTACATTGGCATCCACATAGCCATCTAAAGTTATTACAGTATCGTTAACTGTTCCCATCAATAGATCTTTTCTTTCTCCAACATAAAATAAAGAAACTCCTCCATAGATTTTTTCGGTAATATTAAAACTGGAGAAAAGGGATGCTTCAATCTCAGGTAAGTTCCATGCTTCTGCTTGGTTTAAAGTATCATAACTATTAAAGGTTCCTTTTATACCTAAGGAGAAATTTTCAGAAAGCTCGAGATTTAATTCTCCAAAAACAGAAAGTGTGGTAATATCGTCATAAACTACCGCAAAAGAATTTCCGTATTCATATCCTTCTAATCCTACATTCATTTCTTTAGAAGGATTCATAATAAAAAGAGACTTGTCATTTTCTTTTCCGTAAGACCCTCTCAAGTTATAGGCTAAAGTATTGGTCAGTTTCCCTTTTATACCTGCAAAACCATCCAACTGCTGACTAGTTGGCATAATGTACATGGTTGGAGAAACATAAGGGTTTTCTTCTTTTAAATTATAATAAGTATTCTGTGTTAAACCTCCATCTAATCCTCCATAAACAATTACCTGTTCCTCTAACAAACGGTACGATGCAATTACTTTTGGATAGACATAAAAATCGGTATCGTTATTTTCTGAATTTACTGAAACATATCCAGATAATCCTATGGTAACAGAAAGGTCATCGGTTATATAATCGAAAGAAGGAGTGATACCCGCATTTAGAAAACTGTATTTTATTGGGGATACTCCTGCAAAATCTTTATCAAAACTACCATTAAGATAATCGATGTCCACATCTACATTTATGGTATAATCACTTACAGGAAATGAAAACTCGGGAAGCACAGAAATATGAAATTCTGAAGAAGAATAACTATCTCCCAAATATCGAAGACTTGCTTTTATGTTTTTAAAATTGGAATCTTCCATACTAAAGCTTCCTCCTGCAAATCCACTAAAATAAGAATGCTTAGAATCTATAGAATTAATTAAGTCATCGGTAGCAGTATCAAATAAAGGATTTAAACCGTACCAATTGTACAATTGATGTTCCACCCCTGCATTAATTTGATAAGTCATATCTTTTTGTCGACTAGAATAATTTCCTTCTAATTTGGTGTCGAAAAATTTATCATCTAACCGAATTCCATCTATTCCACCCTGAGATGAATTATGTTTTAAAAATACCCCAAAATTATCGGTTCTACTAATTTCAAAATTGCTATACAATTCTGCTAAAACATTGGCATAATTCCCAATACCAAAAGTAGCGTAGTTGTCGTATAATTTTATTGGCTTTGCTTTTTCTAAAGCCGTTGCTTTTCCTTTTGAAGGTGTAAATGTAGAAGCCACAGGTACAGAGAAAATACTACAGTTTACTTCTTTCTTTTCCGTATTTGTAGAATCGTTGAGTATTGGGGTTTCTTTTACCTTAAATGCATCCGAAATGGTTGGTGAATAAGGTTTAACGATGTTGACTACCTCGGTGCCTAAATTCTCTTTTTCTTGAGCTGTTGAGAAGAAAGGTAGTATTAAAAATAACAGTAATAAATTAAACACCCCTCTTTGCCTCCCCTCAAGGGTAGAATCGTTTACTGCATTAATTAAACTAGAATATTGCATTTAATATGATTGTTTTTTGATTGAATTTAATTTTTGTTTTCAATTTCGATGGAATCGTTAGTTTTAGATTCTTCGTTTTTAATGATTGCTAATTCCTTTTGTGCATCTTCTGTAACATCTGGATATTCTTCAAAGTTTGTAATCACACTCTCCAAAATATAGGTAGCCTGAAAAGCATCTTCTAACTTATAAAAGTTTTTTGCCATAAGTACTAAGCCTTTTGCTCCAAAATATTTATATCCAGAATACTCTTTTGCCAAAATTTGAATACTTGCATTAGAAGCTTCATAATCTTCCCCTTTATTATTAAAATAAGCATTATAGTAAAGTGCCTCTGCTGCTAACTCACCTGTAGCTATTTTTGAAACTTCTTCATAAGCTGATTTTGCTTTATTTTCATTTCCAGTTTTCATTGCAGAACGTGCAATAATAATTTGGGCATCGCTTTTTATGGTATTATCTATTTTCTCATTCTGCAATACCTTATCTGCAAATGTCACTGCTTCGTGGTATTTTTCAAGTTCATAACTCGCTTTCATACTATTGGTTTGTGCAAAAATGATATTCTGTGGAAAATCGGCTTCATTTTCTAATCGAATCAATAAAGGAAGTGCTGTTTTATAATCTTCTTTTTCTAAATATAATTGTGAAACTCTAGCCAAGGCTTGCTCTGTAAACTCATTTCGTTCTTTAGAGGCAACAAACTCATAATGAGAAATTGATTTTTCTTTATCCTCTTCTGAAAAATAAAGTTGTGCTAAATAAAAATGAGCTTTTAAGGCGTGCATTCCATTTGGAAATTGCTCTAAATATTCTTCAAAACGAGTGCTTGCGATATTCGATTTGTTTTCTAAATAGGTTTGTTCTGCAGCCTGATAAGAAGCATCGTCAATTTCAGAATTTTCCACATCTACAAAATCCAATCTATTTACCCATTCGGCATATTCACTTACTCTCCCTTGATCTATATAAATTATTTTTGCCGAAGCTACTGCTTGCAAGGCTTCTTCAGAAGAAGGGAAATCGTTTGCAACTCTTTTAAATAAATTAAGTGCTTCGTTACTTTTTCCTGTATTATCTAAAATCAATGCCTTTTTTAATAATGCTTTTGCAACATAACTACTATTGGGTAAATCTCTTATCAATTTATTATAAGATATTATTGCTTCCTCATTATTTTCTTGGGACACATAGGTGTTACCCAATTCATATAAGGCATCATCCCGATATATAGATTTAGGGAATTGTGCTTCAAAGCTTTTTAGTCCTTCAATTTTTTGAGGGGTTCTATCTACAAAACCATAACTTATGGATTTCTGAAAATGCGCATAATCTTGATCCACTCCTCCTATTTCAATAGCACTATTATAATTTTCAAGTGCTGGCCAATACTGACTTGTTACAAAATAACTATCGCCTAATCTTATAAAAGCATCTCTTTTCTGTGCTGACTTAGCATTTGAATCTGCTACATATTCCGAAAAATATAGGATGGCTTGCTCATAATCTTTCAATTTAAAATAGTTATACCCTAGATTGTAATTAATGTTATTCTGCTCTAATGTTTCGGTAGCCAAAGGCTGGGCCATAAACTGCTGGTAACTCGCTAAAGATTCTTCAAAATTAGAAAGTTGGTAATTACATTCTGCTTCCCAAAAAATTGTTCGTGCTTTAATAATAGCGTTGCTAGATTCTTTTAAAGATTTATTGAAATATAATATCGCATCAACATATTTTCCTTCAGAATACAATTCTAGTCCTCGATAAAAGGTTACTTTTTGATATGCTAATTTATCTTGAAAGGAATTATTGTTTTCGATTAAATCTATCGCAGCTTGGTAGTTTTTTGAAGTGATATAGGAATCTATAAGTAATACTTCTAATTTTTCCTTGTTTTCGTTTTTAGGGTAAGCCTCCAGAAAAGAATGCAACACTTGTGGGACTGGCTGATAACTATTCCCAATTTGATAACTTAATTTAGCATAGTTTAACCAGGCATCTTCCTTAATTTCTAGATTAAAATCCATTTCGGAAGCATTCTTAAATGCATTTAATGCTTGTTGTTTTTGATCCAACTTTAAATAAGACTCTGCTAAATGATAAAAGGCATTTTGGGCTACATCGTTTTTTCCATCAATAATTTTATTGAATTCACCTATAGCAGATTTATAATCCTTCTGTTTATAATAGGCATAGCCCAACTGATAATAATCTGTATTATTCCATTTACCCCGTTTGCCTTTATATTCTTTTAAGAATGGTATTGCCTCTTCATACTGTTCTAAATTAAAATAGCTTTCACCAATTATTTTTGAAAGCTCACTTTTCTCCCTTGGGCTTGATCGATCGTATTGTTTTGTTCCTAAATCTATTGCTTTCTGAAATTTTCCTAATTTAAAATTCATATCGGCCTGATAATAGGACATATCTTTAGAGAAATGCTCTTCGTCTTTTACTGCCTCAAAATGTTCATTAGCAACTTCATAATCATCTCCCTCATAAGCGATATATCCTAAATAATATTTTGCTTGTGATCCGTAAGCATCAGATGTTGTTAACCTGTTAAAATACTTTTTAGCATCTTCATATCTATTGTTTTTAAAAAAGGCATACCCATTATTAAAATAATATTTTTCTTTTTCAGAAGTACTCAGACTATTTTCATCTACTTTATCATACCATTTACGAGCATGGGAATATTTGCCATTTTCAAAATAATAATTTGCAACATTAATATAAGCACTGTTCCGCTTCACACTTGTTGGGTAGTCCGCAACAAATTGTTCCATTAAAAAATCTGCATTTTGCTGATTCAGCCTTATTGCACTATTAGCGATATAATAAGCACAATTACTTTTTACAGATTCATCTTTAGCTTTTTCTTTTAGGTTTGTAAATAAAGATTGAGCAGCTAAAAACTGATTATTATTATATAACTCAATTGCTTTATTGTATTCCACTAAATCGTTAGTATAAACTGCAGATTGTTGCGCGAAAATTGTACTGGAAAATAAAATAAAAAAGATTGCTACAATTAGATTTCTTAGCATTTGATTGATGTTTTGGGTCAAAAAAGGTGTTATTTAACTATTCTAATAACGCAACATTTAATGGATAAGTATGTTATTAATTTTCAAAAGTATTACTTATTGCTGCCTCTAAAAAATTATCTTATTTTTATTGCGGTAAAACTTTTACAAATTATTCATTATGAAAAACATACTTCTTTTAGTATTCGTATTAATTTCTGCAACTACAACCGCACAGCGAAATAAATTAAAAAATATCACTGAAAAAGACGGTAAAATTGGGATTGGCACCAAAGCCCCAGATGAATTATTAACCGTAAAAGGAAAGATCCATACGCAAGAAGTATTGGTGGACCTTAATGGTGCTGTTGCGCCAGATTATGTATTTGAAGGTTATTATGAAGGAACCTCCAAATTAAATACAACTTATAATTTTCCTAGTCTTTCTGAAATAGAACTGTATGTAAAAGAACATCATCATTTGCCAGGAGTACCTTCAGCTGAAGAAATGAATGAAAATGGACTCTCTCTTAAAAAAATGAATTTGGTTTTATTAGAAAAATTAGAAGAACTAACCCTTTATACTATACAACAACAAAAGGAAATTGATTTATTAAAAGAAAGTCTTAAGGAAATGGACCGCTAATCTAAATTATAATACTTTTGTAAATAGACTTTGAAGATGTTCTTTTTTTAATCAAATTCTCAATTCATAAACCTTATTTACATGGCACCACCAATTTTATCTTTAAATAATGCTTCTATTAATCAGAGAGAAAAATTAATATTATCTGATGTAACTCTATCCGTAGAGGAAGGAGAGTTTGTCTATTTAATTGGTAAAACGGGTACTGGAAAAAGTAGCTTTATGAAAACATTATATGGTGATTTACCACTAACTAAAGGAGAAGGCGCGATAGTAGGTTACAATTTGGCTACACTTAAAGAAAATGAAATTCCGTTTTTACGAAGAAAATTAGGCGTGGTATTTCAGGATTTTAAATTATTAAATGATCGAACAGTATTTGATAATTTACAATTTGTTCTTACCGCAACAGGATGGACCAAAAAGAAGGATATGGAGAATAGAATTAATGAAGTTTTAGATAAAGTGGGAATGAAATCTAAAGCATTTATGTATCCATTTCAGTTATCTGGAGGAGAGCAACAACGAGTTGCTATTGCTAGAGCATTATTAAACAATCCAGAATTAATTTTAGCAGATGAGCCTACAGGAAATCTAGATCCACAAACCAGTGTGGAAGTAATGGAAGTTCTTCAAGAATTAAACAGAAATGGAAATACTATTTTAATGGCAACCCACGATTATGC
>CAJXYJ010000017.1 GCA_913063255.1 uncultured Flavobacteriales bacterium
GCATTTTTAATGGTATTATCCACAAATGTAACAGCACAAAAATTTAATGATCTTGACAAAAGTCCATTGGATATAGCATCTTACCCAAGTAGCTACAAAGACGCCAACAAACAAATGAAAATTATTTACAGTAGACCACAACTTAAGGACAGAAAGTTAAGTAAACTAGCACCTAATGGAAAGGTTTGGAGAACTGGTGCCAATGAGGCTCCTGAGTTAGTTCTTTATACCGATTTTAAACTTGGAGACACTACATTAAAAGCAGGAAGTTATTCTTTACTTACTATTCCTGGTGAAAAAGAATGGACAATTATTATAAATACTGACTTAAACACATGGGGATCTTATTATTATAAAGAAAGTAAGGATGTTGTTAGAGTAACAGTTCCTGCAACTCAAGTAGTTGAATCTATAGAGCCATTTTCTATTGCAATTGAAGGATCAGATAATGGTGTTATTATGCATTTAGGTTGGGACACAACTCGTGTTGCCGTACCTTTTACAAAATAAAACTTGAAATTTTAAAAATAAAAAAAGCCTTGATTTCTCAAGGCTTTTTTTATGGTATATTCAAATATTTATGTGTTTGTAAAGAAACTTTCCATTTCGGATTATTCATCACATAATCCACCATTAAAGGTATTAACTTTTCTCTTTTACTCCATTCTGGCTGAAGATATAATATACAGTTTTCATTTACCTTCATCGCTTGTTCCTCAGCAAATTTGAAATCTGATTTGCTCGCAATAATCATTTTAAGCTCATCTGCAACTTCGTATATTTTCTCTTTTGGAAGTTTTATTTTTTTTGGAGATAAACAAATCCAATCCCAAGTTCCAGATAATTCATATGCCCCAGAAGTTTCTATATGCACTTGCATCTCTTTCTCCTTAAAAAGAGAAGTTAATGGATCCATATTCCACATTAAAGGTTCCCCTCCAGTAACGACAACCGTATTAGAGTAATTGGATGCTTTAGTAGCTATCGTATTAATTTCTGTTGGCGGATGCAATTCTGCATCCCAACTTTCTTTTACATCGCACCAATGGCAACCTACATCACAACCACCAATCCTTACAAAATAAGCCGCGGTTCCTTTATGATAGCCCTCTCCTTGAATAGTATAAAAATCTTCCATCAATGGAAGCATTTCCCCTTTATCTACTAATTTTTTTGTTTCATTTTGCATCGTGGCAAAGATAATTTTTAAAGAGGGAATAATTATATGTTTAGAGAATTAAAATTTTTCTGAAGTTCTTTTAAGAAAATTATTAGAAAGCTATGAAAAAATGATTCCATAAAAAAGTGTTTTCCAAATCAATTTTATTAGTTTTGGCATTCAATAATTAACGAAACAACACTAATGATTAAATCAATATCAATAAGCATTTTAACTCTTCTTTTATTTATTCAATGTGCAGAAGAAAAGGATGCATTTTTAATTTCAAATAGCACTGTAGGTAATTTAACTATAGGAATGAAAATAAAACAAATAGATTCAATTTTCGCAATGGACTCTATTGTAAGGCTAAATCCTAGACAAAATGAATCTTCAACTATAGGTGAAGTTGAGATCTATGAAAAAGGAGGTAAAAAATTATTACTTATATCACCAAGAGACAATTATAATCCGGAGTCTTTAATTTCAAGCTTTCAGTTTTTTGATGATCGATATAAAACCGTTAAAGGGCTGAATATTAATAGTACTTTTAAAGATGTAAAAGACAATTATAAAATTGCAAATATCGAGACTACCCTAAGTACAGTGGTTGTGTTTTTAGAGGATAGTGATCTTTTTATAAACATAGACAAAAAGGAATTACCTGAAAACTTAAGGTATAACCCAAATTTTGTAATCGAAGCAGTTAACATTCCAGATGAAGCTAAAATAAAGTATTTGATACTTTCATGGAAAATTGATGACTTAGAATCTGCTAAGACTGAATAATAATTACCCAAAAAAAATTAAAAAACCTTCATTTATGAGGGTTTTTTGCTTTTATAAAAACCCTTAAAATTTCCTTTCATTTTTTTCTCTATTTTTACAAGAACTAATCTATTTTAAAAAGGCTTAATGTTAACTAAAGAAGAAAAAAATAAATTTCGTGAAGAGTTATTTAGACATTTAGATGGAATTGCTGTAGCACCTGTCGCATATTCTTTAAAAGAAAAAGGAGTGCTTGACTATATTCTTACCAAAGAAAGTTTTCAACTTGAAGAAATTACTACAGTATTTAATGCAAATGACGGATACCTAAATGTTGGCTTACGGATGTTAGCTTCACAGGGCTGGTTACAATATTATGTTGACGCTTCCACAAATACGGTTCAAATATCAAAAAACGACAATAGTGAATTCGCTTTTAATCTTGCAGACCGATATAAAGATGTCGTTCATTTTTTAAAAATTTCAGAAGAATTTCACCCAAGAAGTTTAGATAAGGAACAGTTTTCAGTATTAAATAGAATTTTTATTAAATATAAAAACAAAGAATACAATCCTACATCAAACAACAAACAAGAGCTTTTAATTCAAGAACAAATATTTCATCATATCGAAGGGGTATTAGTAGGGCCAATTACAGTGTTTTTAGGAATGGATGGAATGTTTCACAAATATTTTATGGAAGCTTCTTTTAGTGCAGAAGAATTTCATGAAGACCCTGAAGGATTTTCCAAAATTTTAGATTTTTTACATTATTTGGGTTGGTTTACCAAAAACAACGAGCATTATAAATTTACAAACAAAGGTTTCTTTTTTGCAAGACGCTCTTCCGCTTATGGGGTTACCGTTTCTTATATCCCAACTTTTAGACGTGTGGAGGAATTAATGTTTGGAAATGCTAATATATTAAGGAGTTCTATTCCTAATTCTGTAGAAATTCATGTTGATAGAGAAATGAATGTTTGGGGATCTGGAGGTGCCCATTCGGCATATTTCAAAAAAATCGATGAAATAATTATTGCACTTTTCAATAAATCAATAGACGAACAACCCAAAGGGATTTTAGATATGGGCTGTGGTAATGGTGCCTTTTTAATTCATTTATTTGAAGTGATTGAGCAACGAACCAAAAGAGGACCTTTATTGGAAGAACATCCTTTGTTTTTAGTTGGTGTAGATTATAATAAGGCGGCACTTAAGGTAACTCGATCCAATTTAGTTAAAGCAGATATTTGGGCTAAAGTAATTTGGGGAGATATTGGAAACCCTAAAAAATTGCAAGAAGATATAAATGCCAATTATAATATTAAGTTGAGTGACCTTTTAAATGTAAGAACTTTTTTAGATCATAACAGACCTTGGTCACAACCAACCGTTTTAGATGGCAATAGAACCAGTTATTCCACTGGAGCATTTGTTAGTTGTGGAAAACGTTTAAGCAATGCTATGGTGGAGCAAAATTTAAAAGAGCATTTTGAAAAATGGGCTCCTTTTATTAAGAAATTCGGTTTACTTGTTATTGAGTTGCATACCATTAATCCAAACATAACAGCAAAAAACATTGGTCTTACAGCAGCAACTGCTTATGATGCTACGCATGGTTTTTCGGATCAATTTATAGTAGAATTAGAAGTTTTTCAGAAAGTATTAAAAGAAGTTGGTATTCAAACTGTGGATAAACATTTTTCGAAATTCCCTAACAATGAATTGGCAACAGTAAGTATAAATTATTTAAAAGAATAAATGAATTCAATTAGTCCAAAAATCATACGTCAGATCTTAGTCCTTCTTATTCTAGGAATTATAGGATTATTAATATTTGCTGAATTAATTCCTTATCTGTCAGGTGTTTTAGGCGCCATCACAATTTATGTTTTAATGAATAAATGGATGGTAAAATTAGTTAAAAAAGGCTGGAATCCATCTTTAGCAGCATCCTTATTAATGTTACTTTCTTTTGTCGGAATTTTGTTACCAATAGCTGGAATGATCTTTATGTTGAGTAATAAAATAAGTCGTGCAGTTAATAATTCTGAAAAACTATTTTCTGCTTTACAAGATCATATCCTAGCTTTTGAAAATCAATTTGATTATGATTTTTATTCAGACATTGACGTATCTTCTATAACTTCTTGGCTATCAGAAAACATACCTTTATTAATAGGCAGTTCTTTTAATATGATTATTGCAGTAGCAATTATGTATTTTCTACTTTATTATTTATTTACAAACCCAGATGGCTTAAGTAAAACAATACTATATTTTATTCCATTTAACAAGAGTAATTTAAAATTGGTAATTAAAGAGAGTAAAAAAATGGTGCGCTCTAATGCAATAGGAATACCAATTGTTGCAATCGCTCAAGGTATTGTAGCCCTTATAGGCTTTTTTATCTTCGGAATTGAAAATCCAATTTTTTGGTTTGTAATTGTTACAATAGGTTCCATGATTCCTTTTGTAGGGACACTTGTTGGGATATTACCCGTATTTATAATTACACTAGCTAGTGGTTATACTTACGAAGCATGGGGGATTTTAATTTATGGCTTTGTTATCGTAGGTTCTACAGATAATATTATTAGAATTTACGTGCTTAAAAAATTAGATGATGTCCATCCAATTATCACCCTAGTTGGCGTGATCATTGGAGTACCACTTTTCGGGTTTATCGGGCTTATTTTTGGCCCCCTATTTATTTCCTTATTCTTTATTTTACTAAAAATATATCAAAAAGAGTATGGAGAAAGAAAATTAATCTAGCTTATAACTTTGCTAAACGTTCTCTGGCAATCAATGTGTTTTTAAGTAACATTGCAATGGTCATTGGACCAACACCTCCTGGCACAGGAGTTATAAACGAAGATTTTTCACTAACCTCATCAAAAGCAACATCTCCTTTAATTGCATAACCTCTCTTTTTTGAAGCATCTGGAACTCTACTAATTCCAACATCGATTATCACAACCCCCTCTTTTACCATATCTCTTTTTAGAAATTCTGGAACACCTAGGGCAACAATGATGATATCTGCTTGCTTTGTGATTTCTGAAAGATTTTTAGTATGACTATGAGTAAGCGTAACTGTACTATTTCCCGCAGGACCTTTTTGACTCATTAAGATACTCATGGGTCTTCCAACAATATGACTTCTTCCAATAACAACCGTATTCTTTCCTTTGGTCTCAACTTCATACCTTTCTAATAACTGTAATATTCCAAATGGAGTTGCAGGAATAAAACTATCCATATCTAAGGCCATTTTACCAAAGTTTTCAGGGTGAAATCCATCCACATCTTTATTAGGATTCACCGCCATTAACACCTTTTGCTCATCAATATGTTTTGGTAATGGCAACTGAACTATAAACCCATCTATAGCTTCATTTGTATTAAGGTCGTTTATGGTATTTAATAATTCTTCCTCAGAAGTAGTATCTGGCATTTGCACCAAGGTTGATTCAAAACCAACTCGTTCGCAAGCACGAACTTTAGACCCCACATAAGTTAAACTTGCTCCATCTTCCCCTACTAATATTGCGGCCAAATGAGGAACTTTTTCACCTCTCTCTTTCATACCATCTACTGCAATAGTAATTTCTTCTTTTATATCGTTTGAGGTTTTTTTTCCGTCTAATAATATCATAAGTAAATGGTTTTAAAGTTTAGGATTTTGTTTGGGGTATAAAATAGATTATTGTCTCATTCCTTTCATGGCTTGCATCATCTTACGGCCACCTCCGCCTTGCATCATTTTCATCATCTTACTCATCTGATTGAATTGCTTCATTAATTGGTTTACTTCTTGTACCGAAGTTCCACTTCCTTTTCCAATTCGTTTTTTTCTACTGGCATTTATTAAAGTAGGGTTAGAACGTTCTTCTGGAGTCATGGAGTGTATAATCGCTTCAATTCCTTTAAAGGCATCATCATCAATATCCACATCCTTCATTGCTTTTCCAGCGCCAGGTATCATACCGATAAGGTCTTTCATATTCCCCATCTTTTTAACCTGCTGAATTTGTTTTAAAAAATCATCAAATCCAAATTGATTTTTCGCAATTTTCTTCTGAAGTTTTCTAGCCTCTTCTTCATCAAATTGTTCTTGAGCTCTTTCTACTAAGGAAACTACATCTCCCATCCCCAAAATACGATCTGCCATACGTGAAGGATGGAAAACATCAATTGCTTCCATTTTCTCACCAGTACCGATAAATTTGATAGGCTTATCTACCACACTTTTTATCGAAATAGCAGCTCCACCTCTAGTGTCACCATCTAATTTTGTTAGAACAACTCCATCAAAATTTAAGCGATCATTAAAAGTTTTAGCAGTATTCACAGCATCCTGACCTGTCATAGAATCCACAACAAATAAGGTTTCTTGTGGCTGAATCGCTTTATGAACATTTTCAATTTCAGTCATCATAGCTTCATCGATTGCTAGACGACCAGCGGTATCAACAATAACTACATTATGACCATTTTCTTTCGCATATGCAATAGCTTTCTGAGCAATATCTACAGGGTTCTTGTTTTCTTCATCACTAAAAACCTCAACACCAATTTGATCTCCTACAACGTGAAGTTGATTAATTGCCGCAGGACGATAAATATCACAAGCTACTAACAAAGGTTTTTTAGATTTTTTTGTCTTAAGAAAATTAGCCAGTTTTCCAGAAAAAGTAGTTTTACCACTACCTTGCAATCCAGACATTAAAATAACAGAAGGTGAACCTCCAAGATTAATTCCTTCAGTATCCCCACCCATTAATTCGGTAAGCTCATCCTTTACCAATTTTACCATTAACTGTCCAGGTTGCAAAGAAGTAAGTACATCCTGTCCCAATGCTTTTTCCTTAACTCTATTAGTAAATTGTTTGGCTATTTTAAAATTAACATCGGCATCTAATAAGGCACGTCGAACCTCCTTAAGAGTCTCTGCTACATTCACTTCAGTAATACTTCCATGACCTTTAAGAACGTGGAGTGCTTTATCTAATTTTTCACTTAAATTATCGAACATTTTCTTTCAGCTATTTTTTATTTTGAATTTCTTTAATTTTTGAAACTCTGAAATTGAATACTTCCCAGCTTTAGCTTAGAAGTTTAAAGATGCAAAGATAACAATTGATAAAGGAGTAGCAAAGTATTTTTGAACTTGGGAATTATAGAAAGGTTAATTTTATATTTTATTTTCAATTCTCAAAGTTTAGCATAAAATAGTATATTCGTAAACGAAACTTTTATTGCTAAAACAACACTTAATCTAATTAAAATCAACATTATGAAAACAAAACTACTATTCCTTTTTTCTATTACTTTTCTTTTTGCAACCACTTCTTGGTCGCAGGTTGTAGAAATAACACCAACTTATGGGTATCAATTTGGCTCTAAACTCAATTATGGTGTAAGCAATTATTTGAAAATTTCTAGTAGTGATCAATTTGGAATCACGGTAGGTGTGGAAGCTGATGATGATATGATGGTAGAACTATCTTATATTCATCACAGTACCGATTTAAGAATTAGAGATATTATAATAAGCCCTACCGAAGATAGACTAACAGATGTTTATGCGGATTGGATTATGATAGGAGTTAATAGGTATTTTGGTGATGGAATGGTTAAACCATTTTTTGGAGGATCATTAGGTGTGGTATTTTTATCTAATGACAATGTAAATTATGAAATTGTTAATTATAACATAGACAATAATTCAAAATTTGCATTCTCATTTAAAGGGGGAGTAAATATCATGTTTACAGAAACTGTTGGCTTAAATTTACAAGGAGGTATGATGGTTCCTGTAACTTGGGGTGGCGTTTATGTAGGTAGCGGCGGTAGTGGAGTTAGTATCTCTGGAACTAC
The DNA here is from genome assembly GCA_913063255.1 of uncultured Flavobacteriales bacterium. Taxonomy (GTDB): domain Bacteria; phylum Bacteroidota; class Bacteroidia; order Flavobacteriales; family Flavobacteriaceae; genus Marifrigoribacter. The sequence continues at coordinate 7,814 of CAJXYJ010000017.1, forward strand.
CGTGATTGGATATGTAAGCGGAGGATTAGTTTTCCGTGTTGGGTCTTAAATTAAGCTCAAAGTATAAACAGAATTTAAAGACCGCTTTATAAAGCGGTCTTTTTTATTTTAAGCTATTATATTTTCCTTATTGCAATTAAAAAATATAATTAATTGGATGAGTAATTTTAGTCAATTTCTTTGCTCAATTCTAACCTTTTGTATTACTTTAAGTTATTTATATCTTAGTAGCACTTCTAAAACGAAAACAATTATGAACTATCCTCCAAAATTTTTCTATTGGTTACCACGTATACTTTGTATCCTTTCCATTATTTTTATAAGTTCATCTGCTTTTGAGGCTTTTTCAACAGATGAAAATTTTATGGTACAAATAGGTGAATTTGCATTACATCTTATTCTTCCCATAGTATTATTGTTTTTGCTAATAGTTTCATGGAAAAAAGAATTATTAGGAGGGATTATTTTCATGATATTAGGTTTAGGGTTTAGCCCCTATGTATTTAAAATGAATTACAACTTGGACCATTCTTTATGGAGCAGTCTTGGTACAATTATGACCATTACCATTCCACTTTTTATTGTAGGAGTGCTTTTTTTAGTGAGTTATTTTAAAAAGAAGAAAAAGACTGAATAAAAATATCACCTGATTTTACTGGGATTTACTCTTGTTTTTATGTTATTCTCAAAATAATAGCTACTTAATAATAATTTCGTACCTTTAAAAGGATAACCATAAAACCCTATTAAAAATGAGAGCTATTTTTTACATGGTGTTACTAATTCCTTTTTTGGTAATATCCCAAACCAACAACCAATATGCCGTTATTGAAAATGGTATGATGACAGTTAACCCCAAATATATTAGTGAATTTGAATCTGGTGTAGCAAATCACAACAATAAATATCATACAGATGAAATGTATGGATCTCGTATTTATCAAATAAAAAATGGCCCAGATTATGGAAAATATATATGGGTTATGGGGCCAATACCTTGGGGTGCTTTTGATGATAGACCTCAGCAAGAAGGACATGAGGAAGATTGGAATAAAAACATTGAGCCCTATACTATTGCAGGAGCTGATAATATTTTCTGGAGGTTTTACCCAGAACTTTCTAACTTCCCAAAAGACTTTACTATAACCAACTTATTGGTTGACATGTACGACATCGAAAGGTTTAAAAAAGCTGAAGTTCTTGAATTGATGAAAAAGATCAATAAAGTAATGACTGAAAAATATCCAGATGATTCGTACGGATTATATACTAATGAGTTTCCTAATTATAAAGATGGTAAAGATTTAGCCTTTGTGTCTTTCTACGAAAATTCTGGTTGGTTAAATCAAGATGGAGATTTTCCTGCAAATTATGATGCGGTTCATGGGCAAGGAAGCTTTAAACTATTTTTAAGTGAATGGGAAAAGCTAACTATCGGGAAACAAACTGAAATATGGAGTTTTAGAGAAGATTTAAGTGGAATTAGTGGTGAAATTAAAGCATCTTCTAGAAGTTCTAATTAACATAAAAAACAATCCATTATAAAATCTAAAGAGAACTAACGTTTTCTTTAGATTTTTTTTTGCTAAAAACTCATTTCATTATTTAAAACTTTATTTCAATTTACCAATCACATAAAGCAGCTATTATACTTACTATTAATAATTTATATTTAAAGTGTATATTTATAAATCACTAATCCAATTAATATGTCACTAATTAAATCAACTAGAATAGAATCTATTGACCTTTTACGAGGTGTCGTCATGGTAATTATGGCGTTAGATCATGTTCGTGACTATTTTCATTTAGGAGCTATTGTTGGAGACCCTACAAATTTAGAAACAACGACTCCCTTTCTATTTTTCACTCGCTTTATCACTCATTATTGCGCTCCTATTTTTGTATTTCTGGCAGGAACATCAGCTATGTTATATGGAAGCAAAAAAACAAAAATCGAACTTTTTAAGTTTTTGTTTACTAGAGGCTTATGGCTAATTTTTATTGAAGTGGTTGTAATGAATTTTTTATGGTGGTTTGACGTCTCTTATGGATTTATAAATCTACAGGTAATTTGGGCTATAGGTTTGTCTATGATAGCGCTTTCATTTATTATTTATCTTCCAAAAAAAATGATGTTAGTCCTTGGACTATTATTGGTTTTTGGGCATAATCTACTGGATGGAATTATTACAGAAGGAAGTAGTTTTTTATCTATCCTATGGTATATAGCACATCAGCAAAAATTTCTTCAGATTAGTCCAGATCATATGATAGCCTTTTATTATCCAATTATCCCATGGATTGGAGTCATAGTATTGGGTTATTGTTTTGGAAATATCTATCAAAGAGGGTTTAGTATAGAATTGAGAAAGAAGTGGCTTTTAACCTTAGGATTTGGTACTATTGCGTTGTTTTTTATTCTAAGAGGGATTAATATTTATGGTGATATGGTTCCTTGGTCTACTCAAAAAGATACAGTTTTTACTATTTTATCTTTTTTTAAAGTCACTAAATATCCACCATCTCTCTTATTTCTGCTAATTACATTAGGACCTGCTTTTTTGTTTTTATATGCGACAGAGAATATTAAAAACAAGCTGTCTGATTTCTTTTTAGTCTTTGGAAGGGTTCCATTTTTTTACTATGTCCTTCACGTATTTGTTATTCATTTAACTGCTTTGATCGTTCTTTTAATATTGGGTGAAAATTGGAAAGATATGATATTTGATGCAGCATCTTTCACTACTAACAAAATGGCTAATTACGGTTATTCTCTTACAGTTGTTTATATTGTTTGGATTGCCATTGTTTTACTTCTTTATCCTATAAGTAAAAAATACATGATTTATAAAGCTAATAATAGAGATAAATGGTGGCTAAGTTATTTGTAAAAAACAATAATTAAATATGATCAACTTCTTCAGAAAAAAAAGAAAAACTCTAGCAAACGACAACAAAGCACTCAAATACGCTCGGTATGCCATTGGTGAAATTGTTTTAGTAGTGATTGGTATTCTCATTGCTCTTAGTATCAATAATTGGAATGAGCATAGAAAAGAACGAATACAAGAATCCATTTTACTGCAACAATTATTAGTAGATTTTATTAGCAATCTGGAGCAGTTAGATCAAAAAATTGGGATGAGAAAAGATTTTATGAATTCCTCAAAGCAGCTTTTCAAATACATAGATCATCCAGACCTAAGAAACAAAGACAGTATTGATTATCATATTGCGAAAACGATGCCTTATGCTACTTTCGATCCTATTATTCATGATTTGGCAGGATCTGGAGAGTTGAGTATCATAAAAAACATTGAATTAAAACAAGCATTTACTCGTTGGACTTCAGAGATTAGTGATGTAATTGAAGATGAAGTTATTTGGAAAAATTATAGAAATGATCTTTACTTTCCCTTTATAATTAAACATTATCAATTAAGAACAGTTAGAAACAATGCCTATAAATCAAATATATTAGGAAAATATTCTCTTAATATAGGAGAAAATACAGATTCCTATTCGAAAGATGTTATTGGGGTTTCAAAACATAAAGAAGATTTTAATGTGCTTTTAAATCATCCAGATTTTGAAGATCACTTGTCAAGATGTTATAGTGTTAATAGCTGGGGAAATATACAGTCGCAAATATTACGAAAGCGCATTGTTGAAATTATAGAACTTATAGATAGTGAAATTAAAAATCTTGAAAGTTAAATTGATTAGCTACTTTAGTAAAAAAATGCAATCAAATAAATTCGCTTTCTATAATGGACTCCTTTAGCATTGTTATGACAATTGCAATTATCCTTTTCGCAAGATTAGGAATACGTTTAGTATCCAGATATATTAAAATGAAAAAAGAAGAGAAGAAAGATAAAGAAGATTAAAACAATTGAATTTCTTTATAAATGAACCTTCCCTATTAAAAACTAATTAAAAAAAATAATGAAACACCTTATAATTAGCATTTGCTTAATTTTTGGCAGCTTTACCATAAATGCTCAATCTGAAAAAGAAATAGTAGAATCTACAATTACTAAAAGTCAAATTGAAGGACATATCTATTTTTTAGCAGACGATTTATTAAAAGGTCGATCTACAGGATCTGCTGAAAATAAGATTGCTGCTTCTTATTTAGCAAATACCTTTCGAGGTTATGGAGTATTGCCCAATCCAAAAACAGGAAATTATTATCAAGAAGTGAATTTGCAACAAACCAGCCCTCCAATTCAAAGTTCTATTTCTATTAATCATACAGAAATCAAAAGCTTTGCGATTTTAAAAGCAAATGAAATAAATTTTAATGGAGATGCAGTCTTTTTAGGATATGGATTAGAAGAGGATTATAAAGGTATAGATGTTGCCAACAAAATCATTATCATCAAAGGTGGAAATTCAGAAAGTCAAGATGCAAGAACCGCATTTGGATCCAGAAAAGAAAAAAAAGAATTAGCTAAAAAAAATGACGTTTTGGGTATTATTGAATTGATAAATACCAATGAGCGAACTTGGGGCTATATTGACCATAATTTTAACGGAGACCGTTTAACTGTTGAAGATGAAACAGGTTCAGAAAAAGAAAAAAGTAATTTTGTGTATACCTGGGTGCTAGACGAAAATGATAGCCTCGGAGATAAAATAACTTCAAAAAGCACGGTTCCGGTTGTTTTAAAAATGTCTTCAGAAACTATCACCACTGTGATTTCTCAAAATGTAATAGGAATTGTAAAGGGTACCGACCCTAAATTAAAAAATGAATATATTATTTATTCAGCCCATTACGACCATGTAGGTATTGGAACCCCAGATAAAACTGGAGATACCATCTATAATGGCGCTCGCGACAATGCTGTTGGAACAACAACAGTACTAAGTATGGCAAAAAATTTAGCTAAATATCCAACAAAACGCTCTGCTCTATTTATCTTATTTACTGGAGAAGAAAAGGGTTTATTAGGAAGTGAATTCTATGTAGAAAACCCAATAATTCCTCTAGAACAAATGGTGTATTGTTTTAATAGTGACAATGGAGGCTATAACGACACTTCTCTTGTAACCATAATTGGACTTGATAGAACAACAGCATCTCAAAATATTAAAGACGCTGCGATTACATTTGGCTTAACAGCTATAGATGACCCTGCTCCAGAGCAAGGTCTTTTTGATAGAAGTGATAATGTACATTTTGCAAAAAAGGGCATCCCTGCTCCTACTTTTTCAATGGGATTTACCTCCTTTGACGGAGAAGTTACAAAATACTACCACCAACCTGGGGATGAAGCAAACACTTTAGATTATGACTATTTATTAAAATTCTTTCAGGCCTATGTTCTTTCTGGAAGAAATATCGCCAACGATACTATGACTCCATTTTGGGTTATTGGTGACAAGTATGAAGAAAAAGGAAATGAGTTATATAAAATTAATAATGTAAAAAACTAAGCCATGCCATTAGCAATTATAATATCAATAATAACAGGAACTGCAGTAGCTATAGGTGTCGCTTTATGGCTGAACTTAAGAGAAAGAAAGGTATAATTTAAATAAGCGAAACGTCGATTTACCTATTCTGGGACATTAAAACCTATCCTACAAAAAGTAGATTTTTAATTAATTAAAAAAACCATCTCGAATTAACAAGACGGTTTTTTTGGGGCAAAAAAATACTCAAAACACATTTACTTTGTAAAGACAACAATTAAAACTTCACAAAACAATTCTGTTTTAATAGACAAACATGTTTTAACTTGAGTAACAACCAACTATAATTTTTTTTAATATTTCCCTAGGTAGTTTTCGGTAAGCATATAAACAAATGTTTTAGCTTACCAAAAACTATTAAATAATAGGATCTTTTTCATAGATTAATTCCCAGGTCAAATTTTTAATAATGTTAACGTGTCATTGCCATTATTGCTATCAGCTTTAACGCGTTCAATTAATATTTCTAATACATTCCAATTAGTACTTAATTCGTAAAAAGGTGTGTTATCAAAATCTAAAACGATTTCTAATTCTCCTTCATTCCCTTCAATATTCCAAGTTCCATTTATAATATTAACATCATAAACTGCAGTTACTGTACCATCATAATTAAATGTAAGGTTGTAGAAATAATAATCTAAGGTTTCATCAATTCCATTATCAAGATAGCTAGAAACATACCAAATACCATCTTGTAAAGTATCTTCTAAAAATAAATTATCTTCTTGGCAAACTGTTGGAGTTCTTCCAAATGTTAAATAATGCATTCCTCCACACACACATTCAGATTCTATTTCAATTGAGTTAATATTAGTATTTAATACGTCCCAATTTTTCCAAAGCATATAAAAAGGTAAATCATCCTGATTATAATCTAATCCCACAAAAGGACCATTATTATTAGTACCTACATACCAATTTCCAGAGACAGTGTTAGACCCGTCTGATGCTTCACTTGTACCATCTTCATAAAAAGTAAACTCATATTCACAGAAATTTGCAGCTTTATCTTCTCCATCATAAAAGTAATTTACAAACCAAGGTCCTGTAGTTAAATAACTTTTTATCAATGCTATTTGATCATCGTCGCAAGAAATAGGCTCTCTTCCAAAACTCAATGAATTAATATCTTGTCCATCCAATTCAAACTCTGTTGAATTTCCGTTTATGAGATTCCAATTGTAATTTAATTTTTCAAAAGGTATTTCATTTGGAAAACTTAACATTAATTTAGTTTCATAATCAAGAGTTATCATATTCCAGTTACCAACCATGAGTTGTGTACTATCTTGAATTACATTAACCAAGCCTTCTGAAGTAAAAGAAAATTCATATTCACAAAAATTTGCTGTTTCATCATCATTATCTATAAAGGAAGAAATATACCAAACGTCTGAAGTTAAATAACCAATTAATTCTTCAATATCATCCGTTTCCTCTAACACACAATTATCAATTAAATTTTCTAATTCTGTATTAGAAGATACTTCAATCAACGATTCGTTTGTTAAAAGAACTGAAAAAGGGTAGGCTATCATTAAATAGTCTGAAGAACTTAAACTTGCAATAAAAAGGTATAGTTCTTTGTTTTCATTAACTACTCGCACCTCATTAATTTCAGTTTCAGAATTATAGGTAAAAAACTCTAAAGGATAAACAATCTGCACACAATCTATCGTATTATCTTCACCAGTAGAACATTGTTCGTAATCACTAAAAAGCTCCGCATTGTTATTTATTAAGATTTCTGAATAATCTGAAAAAAGTATAGTTATTGGATAAGTAATATCAATATCTTCTAAAGAGCTTCCAGTAGTAACTATATAATCGATTATGCTTTGATAATTATTTTCAGATTCTATATTGAATTCAGTTTCATTTACTAAAACCGAAAAAGGAAATTTTATAGAAAAACAACTACTTCTATCTATAAAATCATCATTATTTCCATCGTTTATAGAAACCCTAAACAACAAATTTGCTAAATGAGAATCTACGGTAATCGTACCCCCCTCTTCTTGGGTATTGTCTTCAATTATTTCTGTTTCTTCTTTCTGACAAGAAGTAAATTGAAAAGCTACAATTAGCATTAGTAAAAAAGATAATCTTAATAGATTTCTCATGTATTTTTTCTTCGTTTAGTAGTAAAACAGTTTTCTTTAAAAACACCCTACCATAATTAAAATAAAAAAACTTAATCCTTATATTTACGCTCCATAAATTTAAAATGAAAACCAACAAAACAGTTTGTGAAGAGGAGGTATACTCAAAAGTTTATTCTGAGCATTCAAAAAATATCTGGAATTTTATTTTTTTTAAATGCGGCAATCAGGATGAAGCTGACGATTTAGTTCAAGAGGCTTTTATTAAATTATGGAAAAACTGCACTAAAGTTCCTCCCGAAAATGCAAGATCCTATTTATACAAAGTAGTAAACAATAATTTTTTAAATGTAGTCGCACATAAAAAAGTAATACTGAAACATCAAATTCAATTTCAGCATCATAACAACGAACAGAATCCTCAATATATTTTGGAAGAAAATGAGTTTAAAGACAAACTCCAAAAAGCAATCAGTAATTTAACCGAAGGGCAACGAACTGCTTTTTTACTAAACCGAATTGAAGGGAAAAAATATAGAGAGATTGCCGAAATTTTAGATTTATCTGTTAAAGCCGTAGAGAAAAGAATGAGTTTAGCATTAGCATCATTAAGAAAAGAAATTGATATTATATAAAAAACAGGTAGGGTAAATTATTAAACAACTGTTTAACAAGTGAAAGAAATAAAAATGAAGAACGATATCACATATGATATTTTATTAGCCAAATGGCTAAATAATGACATTACCTCTGAAGAACTTGAGCAATTAAAGACATCTCCAGAGTATGTTTCCTATATTAAAATTGCAGAAACCACCTCCCAATTTGAAACCCCAGCTTTCAATAAAATAGAAAATTTCAATTCTATTACTAACAAAATTGGTGTGGAGAAAAACAAAAAGAGCGTTAAAAAGTTTAATCCTTTTACTTCTTTCTTAAAAATTGCAGCTGTTTTTGCCATCTTTTTTGCCGGTTATGTTTTTATTAATTCGTTAGACACAACCATTGAAACTCAAATTGCCGAAAAGAAAACTTTTTTATTACCAGACGAATCTAAAGTAGTCCTTAACGCTAATTCAACTATAGAATTCAACGAAAAAAACTGGAACAATAACCGTAGTATCCACATAAATGGTGAGGCTTATTTTAATGTTTCTAAAGGCAATAAATTCAGTATTCAAACAAAAGAAGGTATTGTAAGTGTATTAGGAACTAAATTTAATGTATTTGCCAGAGAAAACAATTTACAGGTTAAATGTTTTGAAGGACTTGTTAGCATAGCTTTTAACGACACATTAATAAAGCTACCTGCTGGCGAAAAATTAATTATTAAGGAACATGAAATAATAAATCATTCCACCTTAAATAAAAAGACTCCAAGTTGGATAAATGGCGAAAGTAGTTTTGATAACGCCACATTGCTTGATGTCATTAAAGAACTAGAATTACAATACCCCATAAAAGTAACTTCAAATAATATTGATCTAAATAGAAGATATTCTGGAAGTTTTTTACATAAAAATCTTAATTTAGCATTGAGGTTAATTTGTGAACCATTAAACCTATCATTCGAGAATAATGAAAAGGGAAATGTTACTTTTTATGCTAAAAAACACCAATAGCTTATTATTATTTCTTTTCCTTTTTAGTTTCCAAACTATCTATGGACAAATATCCCCTGAAAAAAAATCCCTTATAGCAGTTTTAAAAAGTATTGAAAAAAAGTTTGAGGTACGTTTTACTTATGAAACCGAAAAAATTCAGGAAATTAAAGTGGAGTTTCCACCAGAAAGATTAAACCTGTCTGAAACTTTAGAATACTTAAATAATAATACAGCCTTTAATTATACAAAATTAGACGAACGCTTTATAACTGTAGTTCAAAAAAATACCAATGAATTTTATTGTGGCACTGTTATTAACACAACAAACAATAACATTCTAATTGGAGCTACAATTTCTACAACAAACCACACATTTATTACCTCAACAAATTCTGAAGGGGAATTTCACCTTCCTTTATCAATTAAAAAGAAGAGATTAGTTATAAGCTTTCTGGGTTTTGAAGATGTAATTATTCAGGTTTCAGATTTACAAAAAGTAGATTGTATTCAATTTGTGATGCGCCAAAAGGTTTCTGTACTAAAACAAGTATTCATTTCTAACTATTTCACAAAAGGAATCGAAAAAAATTATAATGGGTCAACAACCATAAACACAAATAATTTTGGTTTACTTCCTGGACAAGTAGACAATGATGTTTTACAAATAATACAGGTGATTCCGGGTATAGAAAGTGTTGCTGAAAAAGTTTCAAACATTAACATTAGAGGAGGTAATAATGATGAAAGTTTAATACTTTGGGACGATATAAAAATGTATCAAAATGGTCATTTTTTCGGACTAATTTCCGCCTTTGACCCAAGTTTAACGAATAATGTTACCGTATATAAAAATGGAACTCCAGCAAGGTTTGGAGAAGGAGTATCTGGAGTAATAGATATGAAATCTAATAATAATTTAACCAATTCTTTTACAGGAGGAGCGGGATTTAATTTAATAAGTTCTAATGTATATGTTAGTGCACCAATCACTAAAAACTTAGGAATCCAATTTTCTGGAAGAAGGTCATTAAACGACTTTATCGAAACTAATGTTTACACTTCATATTCAGATAGAATTTTTCAAGATACAGAAATAAGTAATGATAGTTTTATAACAGAATATTATGACATTACAGCGGATGAAGATTTTAATTTTTATGATTTCAGCACTAAACTCCTTTGGAATATTAGTAAACGTGATCAAGTTAGGGTTAACTTTCTTAGGATGAAAAACTCCTTGGATTTTACTGAAAAAATAGAAGAAACATCCATATCTAAAACAAGTACTCTTGATCAAAGAAATACGGTAGGTGGAATTTCCTGGAATAGATTTTGGACCTCAAAAATTAAAACTACTGCTTTTGTTTATGGGTCATCGTACGATTTAAAGTCTTTAAATAAAGATATTTTAAGTGTACAAGAAATAAATCAAGAAAACGAAGTATTAGATACTGGGATAAAATTAGATGCAGATATTTATATTTCAGAAAAATATACAGTTCAAACGGGATATCATTTTTCAGAAGTTGGAATTTCAAATACCCAAGATGTTAATCTCCCTCGTTTAAGAATTTTCGAGAAATATGTTTTACAATCTCATATTATATTTGGGAATTTGAAATATATAACACCTAATAAAAAAACAAATATCAATGCAGGCTTAAGAACAAACTATTACCCTAAATTCTCATCCTTTATTGTAGAGCCTAGGTTAAGTATACACCAAAAATTAGGCAACGGATTTGCAGCTGAGTTATTAGGCGAATTCAAAAACCAAACTACCAGCCAACGTATAGATTTTCAGAGTGATTTTTTAGGAGTAGAAAAAAGGCGGTGGGTTTTAGTTAACGAGAATGATTTTCCTATTATAGAAAGCAAACAAATCTCTCTTGGCTTTATGTATAACAAGAATAGCTGGTTTCTAGATTTAGAAGGTTTTTATAAAAACACGGAAGGAATTTCGACTTCAACACAAGGTTTTCAGAATCAATATCAGTTTATTAAATCAACAGGGAGTTATGATGTGAAGGGAGCAGAAATTACCATTAATAAGAAAACGCAAACTTTTAGCACATGGTTAAGCTATACCTATATGGAAAACGATTATACTTTTGAAGACTTAAGCCCTTCAGAATTTCCCAACAATATAGATGTAAGGCATTCTGTAAACCTTGCAGGAACTTATATTCATAACAAATTTAAAGTATCCCTAGGATTTATTTGGCATAGTGGAAAACCCAATACCATTCCGGTAGAAGGAAATGAAATCATCAGTTTTGATGGGAAAGATTTTATTAATTTTGATGAACCAAATGCAGAACGTCTTCCAGATTATTTTAGATCTAATATTTCTGCTGAATATCGATGGAAAATTTCTAATAAAGTAGAATCAAAATTTAATTTAGCCCTCTTAAATATTTTTAATAGAGAAAATATCTTAAACACTAGATATACTGTTGTTAATGATGACGATGGGGTACCACAAGTAAACAGAATTAATGAAATATCATTAGGTTTTACTCCTAATATATCGTTTCAAATATTGTTTTAATTTGAAAAATGCGTTTATTAATATTCCTATTACATTCTATTTGGGACCTGAATACCTAACAAACTAAAAGCAGTCTTAATTACATCTGAAACTGCTTGTGAAAGTTGTATTCTAAAACTTTTATCTTCTTTATTATCTGCACCTAAAATTGAAACGTTTTGATAAAAAGAATTGAACGATTTCACCAATTCATAAGTATAGTTAGCAACTAATGCAGGACTGTATTGAGATCCAGCCTGTTGTATGGTTTCAGGAAATAATTGCAGTTGCTTTATCAATTCTTTTTCTTTAGGATGCATTTCAATTACAGTCAAAGATTCTCCTTTTATTCCAAGAGAAGTAGCTTTTCGTAATATCGATTGTATTCGAGCATAGGTATACTGTATAAACGGACCCGTATTCCCCTGAAAATCTACACTCTCTTCAGGGTTAAAAAGAATACGTTTTTTAGGATCTACTTTTAAGATATAATATTTTAATGCTCCCAAACCTATAGTTTGATATAAGCTCTCTTTTTCCTCTTCAGAAAAATCATCAATTTTCCCTAATTCTTCGCTAATCTTTTTAGCGGTCTGTGACATATCGTAAATTAAATCATCTGCATCTACAACGGTTCCTTCTCGAGACTTCATTTTTCCTGAAGGTAAATCTACCATTCCATAACTTAAATGATACAAATGCTCCGCCCATTGATAACCCAATTTCTTTAAGATTAAAAACAGTACTTTAAAATGGTAATCTTGCTCATTACCAACGGTATAAATCATTCCGGTAATGTCTTGATAATCTTTCACACGTTGTATGGCAGTACCAATATCTTGGGTCATATACACCGCAGTACCATCACTACGTTGTACAATTTTTTCATCCAATCCATCCTCTGTTAAATCACACCAAATAGATCCATCTTCTTTTTGAAAAAAGACGTTTTTAGACAAACCTTCTTTAATTACTTCTTTCCCTAACAAATAGGTATTACTTTCATAATATAAGGTGTCAAAATCAACCCCTAAAGAAGTGTAGGTTTTATCGAAACCATCATAAACCCATGCATTCATTTTTTTCCATAGCGCTACAACTTCTTCATCTCCAGCTTCCCATTTTAATAACATTGCTTGTGCTTCCAATAAAGAGGGAGCTTTTATTTTAGCTTCTTTTTCTGTTACACCTTCAGAAACCAATTGTGCAATTTCCTTTTTATATTCTTGGTCGAATTTTACATAATAATTACCAACCAATTTATCTCCTTTTAATCCTGTAGAATCTGGAGTTTCTCCATTTCCGAATGTCTTCCAAGCCAACATACTTTTACAAATATGAATCCCACGATCATTGATAATTTGTGTTTTATAAGATTTCTTCCCGGAAGCTTTTAATATTTCAGCAACAGAATATCCTAATAAAATATTTCGAATATGCCCTAAATGAAGTGGTTTATTAGTATTTGGCGAGGAGTATTCTACCATAATGGTTTCTTTATCTCCCAATACTTTTCCAAATTCTGAAAAATCTTCAATTCCATTAAAAAAGTTTAAAAAATACGCATCACTCAAGACCAAGTTTAAAAAACCTTTAACCACATTAAATTTGGTAACTTCTTCTACATGTTCCACTAAATAATTTCCAATAGCCTCACCAATTTGCACTGGGTTTCCTTTTACCACTCTCAACATCGGAAAAACCACTACGGTAATATCGCCTTCAAAGTCTTTGCGCGTAGCTTGAAATTCTACCGTTTCTAAATCGGCATTATACAAAGTATGTATCGCTAGTTTTATTTGTATTTCCAGTGTTTCCTGAAGTGTCATTGGGTATATTTTAAGATTGCAAAGATAGGAGATTTTAGCTTTCTATTTTATAAGAACATCAAGCTTTAAATTAACCTTTTAAATACCTTAAAGTAACTATTAGGTAACCTTCAAAATTCCATTCTAAGCTTAATTTGCAGAAAAAACAATGGAATTATTTTTATTTGCATTTGCCTCCTTATTTTCAATTATAAATCCTCTAGGCACCGTTCCCGTATTTGTAGGATTAACCAGTGAAGAAAGTACAAAAGAACGAAATAGCACCGCTTTACTAACCGCTATTAATATCATCGTTATCCTCGCTATCTCCTTTTTTGCAGGCACCTATATGCTTGCCTTTTTCGGTATTAGTTTAAACGCACTCCGAATTGCAGGCGGGTTAATTATTGCTACTTCTGGATTTGCTTTATTAAAAGGGGAGTTTTCTAAACATAAGGGGATGAAAAACAAAAGGGTAAGAAAAGATTTGAGTACTCGAGAAAAATTCTCTCTAACTCCTTTAGCCATTCCTATGCTAGCTGGACCTGGATCTATTTCTTTATTAATTACTTTTAGTCAGGAATATTCGATAACTCAAGATATTTTAATAATTATTGCTGCTATAATTGTCGTTGGAATTTGCACCTACTTCATCTTAAGAAGTTCCTTTCTAATTACAAAATTCTTAGGAGCATCAGGGATCAATGCTATTTCAAGAATCGTTGGATTTATTGTAATTGCTATTGGAGTAGAATATATTATTGAAGCAGTTTTAAATATTTTTAAAACAATTTCTATCTAAACTTTAGGCAGAAACACTTCCGCCATCATACAACGAGCACTTCCTCCACCACAAGTTTCTATAGTGCTTAAATTGCTATGGATAATCGGACTATGTTTTTCAATAATTGTAATTTGATCTGGGGTCAAACTACGATAAGCTGCAGTACTCATCACCATATACTTTTGATTATCTGCTCCTTTTACTTGTAACATATTACCCGCAAACTGTTGCATTTGAGATTCGGAAATCTTTACAATCTCTTTGCCATCTTCTTTTAAGCTTTGTATCAGCATTTTCTTTTCAGACTTACTGTCGATAGCATTCAAACAAATAATAGCAATATCCTCCCCCAATGCCATTAATACATTGGTATGGTAAATAGGTAATCGTTCTCCATTTACGGTCTGTTTTGAAGAAAATAAAACTGGAGTATATTCAAAATCTTCACAAAACTCAATCACTAAATCTTCGTCAGCCCGAGGCGATAAAGAGCAATATGCTTTTCGGTTTACACGATCTAATAACAAACTTCCGGTACCTTCTAAAAAATAGCCTTCGTCTTCTGCAGTACTGTAATCTATCAATTGCTCAATAACAAAACCTTCTTTCTCTAATCGGATTAAGACATCTTCTCTACGCTCTCTACGCCTATTTTCTGCAAACATAGGATATAAGGCAACATCCCCATTTTCATGAAAGCTCACCCAATTGTTTGGAAATATAGAATCTGGAGTGTCCATTTCTATTTTATCATTTTCAACAATCACTTGCACACCAATAGCCCGAAGCTTTTCTACAAAAGCATCAAATTCTTTTTGACCTCTTTCATTAATAGTAGCATTACTGAGGTTTAGCTCTTTCTGAAAATAATTATTTACTGCAGTTTGCTCGTTCATACGGTAGGCAACCGGACGAATCATTAAGAGGGTGTTGGTTATTTGTTGCATTGCTAATATTAAGGCACAAAAATAAACATTTTATCAGATGAAAAAGGGGTTTTTTCCTCTTGACATCAATTTTAAAAAAATTGTAACTTTCATCAAGGATCTATCGTCTTAATATAAATTAAATCTAATATGAAAAATAAAATAGGCTTATTAATAGCGATACTCTTACTTGTGTACGGAATTATTCGAATTGGTGTTGGAGGAGCTTTGCTTGCCCAAATATTGGAAATTGTAAACTTTTCAGAACTAGCTGAAGCTACTTTAGAAGTAAAACAATTTATAGAAGCTCGTAAAAATGAACAGATAATCCCTTTCACTCTAGTAGGATATTTTTCTTATATTTTGGTAATGGGTATATTGCTTACAATTGGAGCCATTGGCGCAATAGCCCGCAGGAAGTGGGGGTTCATTTTACTTTGGATATATCTCGCAAATCATGCCGCACTCTTCATCAATTTTCAAGAAATAAATCCAAAATTAATTGTACTTGCAGCGCAGGTAGTTTTGCTATTAGTACTGATTTATTTGAGACCATCGAAACCATTAAACTGATTTCTTTAATAATTATTTACAGCAGTTTACTCGTTCATACGATAAGCTACCGGACGAATCATGACAAGGGTATTGGTTATTTGTTGCATTACTAATATTAAGGCACAAAAACAAACATTTTATAAGATAAAAAAGGGGCTTTTTCCTCTTGTCTTATATTTTGAAAAAAAGTACTTTCGTTTTACAATTGAAAAAGACCATTAGAATTTTTGGTATCTATAATAATTACAAACAATTGAGCCCCAAAATTTACAAATGAAAAAATATTTATTACTTATTGGTTTTGCAGTGTTTTTAATCAATTTCAATGCAAACGGACAAGAAACCAGTACTGATTTCGGTGTCAAAGTAGGTTTAAATTATTCAAGTTTTATAAAAGGAAATGATATCCCTTCAGAATTTCCGATAGATTTTAAAGGAAAAATTGGCTTTCATATTGGAGGATTTCTAAAATTGAAATTGACCGATAAATTAATGCTAAAACCTGAGTTGCTTTTTTCTACACATGGCGGTGAATATGAAATAAAAATAGGACTAGAATTACAAGATCCAAACAATCCTTTTTTCGATGATAAATATAAAGTAGACATTAAAGAAAATTTAATTCTACTTCCAATAATGTTAGACTATTACTTCAATGAGAGATTTGATATTGAATTTGGGCCACAATTAGGCTTTGTTATTAGTCATAAAACTTCTGACAATAGTGAAACCTTTAATTTTGAAAGCGATGGTTATGATAAATTTGAAATTGGTATAAATTTGGGATTTGGATATAATTTCGCTGACAAATATCGTATTTATGTAAGATACAACTATGGTATAATAGATAGAAATAATCTAAAAAGTTCTGTTTTTCAATTCGGATTAGAATATAAAATAAAATAACTGTTTGTAACAACATCTATAATTCCTTTAGACTTGCAGAATAAAAATAGTCAAAACCATTGTGTGTAATTAAAAACATAAAATACGAATGAAAAAACTGAATTTATTACTGGGAATTTTAATTGGACTTATAATTTTCTCATCTTGCTCTAACAATGATGATTCCAACTCGAATTCTAACTCAATTATTGGAACTTGGAAAACGGTCAAGGAAGTTGAAGTTTGTACTACTGGAAATGTAGAAAACTATATTTTACACACTTGCGCACAAAATGGAAGAACAACATATTTTGAAAATGGAACTCTGAATATTACCGGATACCATTTGAATAATGGAAATTGTGAACAATACCTTAATATGATTGGGTCTTGGTCATTAAACAATAATAATTTGACTGTAACAACGGAATTTGATACTTATAATCCATCCTTTTTTGAA
Source organism: uncultured Flavobacteriales bacterium (assembly GCA_913063255.1). Classification (GTDB taxonomy): domain Bacteria; phylum Bacteroidota; class Bacteroidia; order Flavobacteriales; family Flavobacteriaceae; genus Marifrigoribacter. The sequence continues at coordinate 24,958 of CAJXYJ010000017.1, forward strand.
TTGTCCAACGACATACTCCGAATTGGATATTATGTTTATGATACTGACCCTAGTCGCACTTGCGATGGAGAGAACTTACTATCTCACTATTATCTTGAATATGTAAGAGTTGATTAAAAGCTATTTACAAAACAGTAATATTAATAAATAAAAAAAGCTAAAATGAATAAAATAACTTTACTATCAATTCTATGTTTAATTTTTTCAATAACATCTTGTAATACAGATGATGATAATTCTGATAACAATAATTATATGGTTACAGAAGAATTATTAATTGGGAAATGGTTTTTTGTTGATGTTGTTGTAAATGGAGATATTATACCCTATGACGATCATGAAGATTGCGGAAAAGACTATATAGAGTTTAAAGAAAATGGAACTTTATGGCAAATGGATATTTGGGGTTGTGAGGAAGATTTTGAACCAATAGGAGAATATTCAGTTCTAGAAGGAAACTTGTATATAAATGAAGAAGAAATAAATGTAATAGAATTAAATTCAAACAAGTTTTCAATCAAAGGTGAAGGGTATTATGATAATGATGAAATACTAGATGAAATTATTTCTAATTTTGATAGATAAAAAACTAGTCACATCATCAGTATATAGGTAGGCAGGGATTTCACCGTAACGAAATCCCTGCCAAAACATTTGTAACATTAGAAACAAAATATTTACCCCAAAATTGAATTGAATGAAAAAAACATTATTGACCATTATCTTTTTCGGTCTTACTTTTTTAGCAAAATCACAAAATGCAAGTGTTGAACAATCAACTTTCGGAATCCAAACTGGAATTTTAGGAATTTGGGGACACAACGAATTAAAATTATCAAATCAAATAGCATTACGAAGTGAAGTCGGATTTGACACTGGAATTTGGGGAGGAGATTTTTACGACAAAACTGGATTTTTAATGACTCCAGTTATTACCTTAGAGCCAAGATGGTATTATAATTTAAACAAACGTGAGAATAAATCAAGGAGAATAGATGGAAACAGCGGAAATTTTGTTTCATTAAAAACAAGTTACCATCCTGATTGGTTTGTAATTTCAAACTATGACGACATCCAAATTGTAAGTTCTATTTCAATTGTTCCAACTTGGGGAATTAGACGAAATATTGGAAACCATTTCACTTATGAAACTGGAATAGGAATTGGTTATGTTTATTACTTTGCCAAGAATGCTGGATATATAGAAAATGAAGGAGAAGTAATAGTGAATTTGCATTTACGATTAGGATATAGATTTTAAAACATAAATAAAATAATCTTTATAAAATTATTACCAGTCACATAGAAAGGAATATAACTATTATATTAAAAAAAAACCTTATTCTCTAGCACACATTTTAAAACCATACTTATATGTTACAAGATTCCTTAGTCCAATTATTTACAAGAGACCTTTCTAAATTAAAAACAGAATTAGAAGCTTATAGCATCGAAAAAAACATATGGCTATTAGAAGACACTATTAATAATACTGCAGGCAATTTAGCCTTACACATTATTGGTAATTTAAATGCTTTTGTTGGCACTGAACTTGGCAACACAGGCTATGTACGACAACGAGATTTAGAATTTTCTTTAAAGAATGTTCCCAGAGAAGAATTAGTAAAACAAATAGACGCTACCATCACGATGGTTAAAGAAACGCTATTTACATTAAGCACTGAGGATTTAAAGAAAGAATATCCCTTAGTTATATTTAAAAGTACCCCAATGCAAACGGAGTTTTTTTTAGTGCATTTAACTACACATTTGGCGTACCACCTTGGTCAAATAAACTATCATAGAAGATTGCTAGATCAATAAAAAAAAGGGCTTTTTCCCCCTTGATATTGATTCTCAAAAAGGATGCCTTCATTTAACGACTGATAAAATAGAAATATTAGAAATTCAAATGAGATAAAATGTTGAATGTTAAATTCCTTTTGAGTTGTCAAACAAATTTAAATGTACCTTTGCTATCTAATGAAAACTAACAAACTTTCAGATTGGTTACCAACAACAAACAAAGAAGTGAAAATTCGAGGTTGGAAGGAATTAGATGTTATTCTATTTAGTGGAGACGCATATGTAGATCATCCTTCCTTTGGCCCTGCTGTTATTGGTCGTATTTTAGAAAGTTTTGGATTAAAAGTAGCTATTGTTCCACAACCTAGTGTGAACGATGATTTGCAGGATTTTACAAAATTAGGAATGCCAAAATTATTTTTTGGTGTTACTGGTGGTTGTATGGATCCTATGGTGAGTAATTATACGGCGAGTAAAAAACGTAGAGATAAAGATGCTTATACACCAAATGGTGATAAAGGGTTTCGACCAGATTATGCCACATCAGTTTATTCAAGTATTTTAAAAGACAAATTTCCTAATGTTCCTGTTTTAATTGGTGGTATTGAAGCTTCTCTTCGTCGCGTATCGCACTACGATTATTGGAGTGATAAACTAATGCCAAGTATTTTAGAATCTTCTAAAGCAGATATGTTGGTTTATGGAATGGGAGAACAACCTTTGCGAGAACTTGTAAAGTTATTGCAAAAAGGAGTTCCTTTTTCAAGTTTAAGAACCATAAAGCAAACCGCTTATTTAATAAATAAAGATGAAACAATTCCTAAAAATAAAAATTGGGACGATATAGAAATTCATTCGCATGACGTTTGTTTAAAAAATAAGAAAAAGTTTGCCTCTAACTTTAAAGTTATTGAGCAAGAATCTAATAAACTTTATGCAAGACGAATTTTTCAAGGAATAAAAGAAAGAACATTGGTGATAAATCCACCATATCCAACGATGTTAGAAAAGGAAATCGATGCTTCTTTCGACTTACCTTACACACGTTTACCACATCCAAAATATGATAAACGTGGTCCTATTCCTGCGTTTGAGATGATTAAGTTTTCTATTAATATTCATCGTGGTTGTTTTGGAGGTTGTAGTTTTTGTACGATTTCGGCACATCAAGGAAAATTTATTGCCAGCCGAAGTCAAGAATCTATTTTAAAGGAAGTGGATCAAGTTGCCAATATGCCCGATTTTAAAGGTTATCTATCAGACATTGGAGGACCTTCAGCAAATATGTATAAGATGAAAGGTAAGATACAATCCATTTGTGATAATTGTGTCGCACCATCTTGTATTTCGCCTGTAATTTGTAGTAATTTGGATACTTCTCATAAACCCTTAACCAAATTATATCAAGCGGTAGATAAACATCCTAAAATAAAAAAATCATTTATTGGAAGTGGGATTCGTCACGATATGTTGGTGCCAGAATTCAATAAGAATGCGGATCCAAAAGAATTAGATGATTATACGGAAGAAGTGATGACGAAGCATATTTCGGGACGATTAAAAGTTGCTCCAGAGCACTCGTCTGATCCTGTTTTAAAGTTAATGCGAAAACCTTCATTTCAGTATTTTTATAAATTTAAAGAGCGTTTTGATAAAATTAAAATAAAGAAAAACTTGAACCTTCAGTTAATTCCTTATTTTATTTCGAATCATCCAGCTTGCGAAGTAGAAGATATGGCAAACCTTGCTGCGGAAACAAAAGAAATGGGCTTTCAGTTAGAACAAGTACAAGGCTTTACGCCAACACCTATGACCGTTGCTACCGTTATTTATTATAGTGGATATCATCCTTACACCCTAAAACCAACCAAAACACCAAAATCTAAAAAAGAAAAGGATGAACAACATCGTTTCTTTTTCTGGTACAAAAAAGAAAATAAAGACTGGATTAAAAATACATTGAATAAAGTAGGTAGAAAAGATTTGATAGCCGTATTAGTGCCAGAAAAAGAAAAAAAATCATGGAAAAGTATTAAGCCCAAAAACGTTAAAAATACATTTGATGATGCGATTCCTTCAAGTCATTCTCGTCGTAAAACTAAACATAAATCTAGAAAAAAGAGACGTTAAGTTTTAAGCTAATCTATTACATTAATTTTTTAGAAACTGCATCCAAAACCTCAAAAGCGGTTTCTGCCATTTTATTTCCTTTAAAATCTAAAAGAGGATTCACCTCTACAAATTCTAAAGCTGCCACTTTATTAGAAGCGGTGATTTGGTTGATAATCTCAATAATTTCAAATTGGTCGAAACCTTTGGCTACAGGGGTTCCTGTTCCGTAGGAGATTAAGTCGCAATCCATACTATCCACATCAAAAGAGATGTAAATTTGATCGCAATTAGATAAACGTTCTAATGATTCATTTACACAAACACTTAATCCTCTATACCGTACTTCATGTACCATATAGTTTTTTATCTCTAATTCTTCTATTTGTTGATCTTCTGGCGCTTCGGTATCTCGTACTCCAAAATACACTACATCATCAGCCAAAACCTTTGCACCTTCACAGCCAATATTTTTCATGGCTTTCCAATACTTTTCAGTTTCAGCATCTATCGTATTTATTTTACAAGCCATATTATCTTCGGATAAAGCTGCCGCTAAAGGCATCCCATGAATATTTCCAGAAGGGGAAGTATATGGAGAATGAATATCGGCATGAGCATCGATCCAAACTACGCCTAATCGCTGCTCTGGATATGCTGCCTTAATTCCTGAAATAGTTCCTAATGCTGAAGAATGATCTCCAGAAATTACTATAGGAAATTTAGCATCCTTTAAATTTCTTTGCACTGCTTCACTCAAACGGGTACATTGATCATGAACACTTTTAATTCTTTTCCCAAAAGAGTTGGTAACCTTATTATAAATAGATTCGTTTTCGGTGGCTACATCTTCAAAATCAAAAAGGCTAAAAAAATTGTTTTCCTTTACAATTGCTGCAATCTCAATAGCATCAATTCCCATGTCTGAACCACGAGTTCCTGCGCCTATATCCGATCTATTTTTAATTATTTTGATTGCTTTTTTCATCCCTATTTATATTAAAAAAGCGTGATCTTTTAACAGAACACGCTTTTA
>CAJXYJ010000018.1 GCA_913063255.1 uncultured Flavobacteriales bacterium
CAAACCGAAAAACTAATCGCAGAATTTTGAATAAGGTTGACTTTCATTTTATGCTGGTGAAGTAATTTAAAAACATCCCCAATATTATCTTCCATCATAAATGAAAAATCTAAAGAAGAAAGTGAAATAAGGATCTGATTCTTTTTCAGGATAAAACAAGAAATCAATGGATCTAGAGCAACTCCTTTCCCTACACAAGTTCCTGCTTCAGTAGGATTATAAAATGATTTTACAAATAATGGAATTTCTTTTCTTTGAAGAGGTTGTAGTGTTTTTGGGTGTATTACAGAGGCCCCATAAAAAGCTAACTCGATTGCTTCTCTATACGAAATATGATGCAGTAATTCGGTCTTACTAAAATGACGAGGGTCTGCGTTTAGTACTCCAGGTACATCTTTCCAGATAATTACTTTTTGGGCATTTAAACAATATGCAAAAATAGCAGCGGTATAGTCACTTCCCTCTCTACCCAATGTGGTTGTAAAATTATGTGTACTTTCTGATGCTATAAACCCTTGTGTTATGGTAATCTCATCCGACTTTACAATTTTTTTAATTTTGCTTTGTGTTTCTTTCCAATCTACAAGTGCGTCCCTATAATTGGTATTGGTTTTAATGCATTTTCTAACATCTAAGAAGGTGTTTTTAATCCCTTTTGCTAAAAAATATTCCGAAATTATTGTCGTTGAAAGAAGCTCTCCATAGCTTACAATCTGATCGTAAACAAAAGCATGATTGGAAGATTTATTACTTTCCAAAAAAGACTTAAGTTCATTAAATAGCTTAGATATTTTGGTAAATACAGGATGTGAAGTGTTTCCAAATAATTCTGAAATTACTTTATAATGATAATCGTAAACAATAGAAACCGAAGACTTCATCTCTTCAGGATTAGAAAAGTAATGACTCACCACTGCTTCAAGATTATTGGTAGTTTTTCCCATTGCCGAAACAATGATTACCAATTTTGTTTCTCCTGTAGATTGTAATACGGTTAATACGTTTTTTACACCTTCCGCATTTTTTACAGATGCTCCACCAAATTTAAATATGTTCATAGTATTGCCATGTTTAAGCATGGAAAATTATAGGGTTGCTATATAATTTTTAATTCCGGATTCCTCCATTTGAGTAATGTACCAATTCTTCATCACATTTGCTCCGCTGTTTTCGTAAAAACGTATGGCGCCTTCATTCCAATTAAGTACTGCCCATTCAATTCGTTTTACTTTCTTTTCGTAGGCATAGGCTATCACTTTTGAATATAATGCTTTTCCTACTCCTTTATTTCTCATCTTTTCATTTACGATAAGATCTTCCATGTGTATCGTTCTACCTTTCCAGGTTGAAAAACGGTAATAAATTAATGCCATTCCAATAATTTCTTTATTTACTTCAGCTATAAAGCAAGTGAACAAAGGATCTTTTCCAAAGCCTTCTTTGATTAATATTTCCTCCGTTACTTCCACCTCATTTGGAGAATTTTCAAAAACTGCCAATTCCTTAATTAGAGCTAAAACCTGAGGCATATCCTTAGGGCTGCTCTCTCTCACTAGAATGTTCATATTTTTTATTTTTGAATTCACAAATATCGGGTCAATTTCTTTAAAATTAACGATATTTGCATCAAATTCATTTCAACCTACTGTAATGACAGAACACAACAAAACACTTGGCGAATTTATTATTAATAAACAAGCTGAGTTTAAGTACTCTTCCGGAGAGCTTTCTAGACTTATCAATTCTATAAGATTAGCTGGAAAAATTGTAAATCACGAAGTAAATAAAGCAGGGCTTGTAGATATATTAGGAGCTGCTGGTGGTGAAAATATTCAAGGAGAAACCCAACAAAAACTGGATGTTTATGCCAACGAAGTTTTTATTAAAACTCTTATTAACCGTGAGATTGTTTGTGGAATTGCAAGTGAGGAAGAAGATGATTTTATTTCTATAAAAGGAGGCAACAACAAAAACGACAACAAATATGTAGTATTAATGGATCCTTTAGATGGTTCCTCTAATATTGATGTAAATGTTTCGGTAGGTACTATTTTTTCAATTTATCGCAGAGTTACTCCTTCGGGAACTCCAGTTACTTTAGAAGACTTTTTACAACCCGGTAACCAACAAGTTGCTGCTGGTTATATTGTTTATGGAACTTCTACCATGATTGTTTACAGTACTGGTCATGGCGTAAACGGATTTACATTAAACCCTGCCATAGGCACCTATTATCTTTCACATCCTAACATGAAATTTCCGGCTAGTGGGAATATTTATTCTGTAAACGAAGGGAATTATATTCATTTCCCACAAGGTGTAAAAGATTATATCAAGTATTGCCAGTCGGAAGAAGAAGACCGACCTTATACCTCTAGATATATTGGCTCTTTAGTATCCGATTTTCATAGAAATATGATAAAAGGTGGAATTTACATCTACCCAAATACCTCTAAAAATCGGGATGGAAAATTGCGTTTATTATACGAGTGTAACCCTATGGCTTTTTTAGCAGAACGAGCAGGAGGAAAAGCAAGTAATGGGTTTAAACGTATTTTAGAAATTAAACCTACAGAACTTCACCAACGTGTACCGTTTTTCTGTGGAAACAAAGAGATGGTTGAAAAAGCGGAAGAATTTATGAAAAAGGCTGAAAAAGAATAAGATTATTTACCCATTCTTTTATTGATCAGATACTTATACTCATCAAACTTGATTTCTCCAGTATAGATTTCAATAGAGTTTTTAATTAATTCATTTGCATCTATCGAATTATATCCTAAACCAATTGCATACCTTTTTATAAGCACTAATTCTTTTACGTTTATTTCATGATCTGTGAAAATCATATCAAATAAATCATGAATTCGTTCCAATCTTTCTTCTGCAGAGTTAGAAGGAATTAATGGATATTGCGCAGGGTTCTTTAATATTGAGCTTACATCTGAAGAATTAACTCCAAATTTTCTTGCTAAAGATTTTAACAAAGCTTGTTCTTCATCAGAAATTTTTCCATCTGCCATAGCTATTGATGCTATAGATGCAAAATGAGCTTTATTTCTTGTTTGATGGCCTTTCTTAAATAATTCGTAAAATGACATATGCTATATTTTATTTTACAAAGATAAAACTATTGAAACATTATTCATATTAATTATTAAGAGAGAATCGTTAAAAAATCTTTAAAAAAATCTAGTGTATTATTTTCAAAGCTTATATTTGCCCAAATGAGCAAAGCCCTTGTTTCTTCGCTTTTTGCACAGTCTTCTAATCTTAGAAAACTGCAGGATTCTATTGCCCAATCCAAAACAAAAACTACCATTTCTAGCCTTGTTGGGTCTTCCTATTCTTTAGTTATTGCTGAAGTTTTTAAACGTGTAGACAAACCTTTTCTAATTATTTTAAACGATAAAGAGGAAGCTGCCTATCATCTTAATGATTTGGAGAATTTATTAGGAGAAAAAAACGTGTTGTTTTACCCTGGAAGTTATCGCCGCCCTTATCAAATAGAAGAGACAGATAATGCAAACGTTTTATTGCGTTCTGAAGTTTTAAACCGAATCAACTCTCGGAAAAAACCTGCGGTTATTGTTAGTTATCCTGAAGCATTGTTTGAAAAAGTGGTAACTCGTAAAGAATTAGAAAGGCATACCCTTAAGATTAATATTGGAGACGAATTGTCTATCGATTTTGTAAATGAAGTCCTTTTTGATTATAATTTTAAGCGAACAGATTTTGTTACAGAACCTGGAGAGTTTTCGGTTCGTGGAGGAATATTGGATGTATTTTCATTTAGTCATGACCAACCCTATCGTATCGAGTTTTTTGGAGATGATGTGGATAGTATTCGAACTTTCGATGTAGAAACACAACTTTCTACAGAGCCTGTAAAAAAGATTTCTATCATACCAAATGTGGAAAATAAAATGATGGATGAACAACGAACTACTTTCTTAAAGTATATCGCTTCTAAAACCGTTGTTTTTCTTAAAAATGAGGAAATTTTAACTAGTAGTTTGGATCAACTCTTCAAAACTGCAAAAGAGACTTTTGTAAATTTAGAATCTGAACTAAAAATTAGTAAGCCAGAAGAACTGTTTTCTACTTCAAAATTATTTAAAAGTCAGTTAGAAGATTTCACAAAAGTTCAGCTTATTAATAGTTCTGATGAATCAACAATCGATTTTCAAACCCTGCCTCAGCCTTCTTTTAATAAGCAGTTTAATTTATTGATTGATAATTTAAATACAAATACTCAAAAGGGGTTTAAAAATTATATTTTCTGTAGTAGTGAACAGCAAGCCCAACGTTTTCATGATATTTTTGAAGACGCAGAACAACAGGTAGATCAATTTGAAACTATTGTATTTTCATTATACCAAGGGTTTATAGACTCGCAACAGAAAAACGTATGTTATACCGATCATCAAATTTTTGAGCGGTATCACAAGTTTCAATTAAAAAATGGCTATGCTAAAAAGCAAGCCATCACCTTAAAAGAACTTACCAATTTAGAGGTTGGGGATTATGTTACGCATATCGATCACGGGATAGGAAAATTTGGAGGCCTTCAGAAAATCGATGTGGAAGGTAAACTGCAAGAAGCTATAAAATTAATTTACGGAGAACGTGATATTTTATATCTCAGTATTCATTCTCTACATAAAATATCGAAGTATAATGGCAAGGATGGAACCACTCCTAAAATTTATAAATTAGGTAGTGATGCTTGGAAAAAATTAAAACAGAAAACCAAAAAACGAGTTAAAGAAATAGCTTATAATTTAATCGAATTATATGCCAAACGACGTACACAAAAAGGATTTGCTTTCGACCCCGATTCGTATTTACAACTGGAATTAGAATCCTCATTTATCTATGAAGATACTCCAGATCAAATTACCGCTACAGCAGATGTAAAACAGGATATGGAAAATGAACGCCCAATGGATCGTTTGGTCTGTGGGGATGTTGGTTTTGGAAAAACAGAAGTCGCAATAAGGGCAGCTTTTAAAGCTGTTGATAATGGAAAGCAAGTCGCAATTTTAGTTCCAACAACGATTTTAGCATTTCAGCATTTTAAAACTTTTACAGAAAGATTATCTGAAATGCCAGTAAATGTGGATTACCTCAACCGTTTTAGATCTACTAAACAGAGAAAAACAGTTTTAGAAGGTTTAAAAAATGGAAGATTAGACATAGTAATCGGAACCCACCAATTAGTTAATAAAGCTATAGAATTTAAAGATTTAGGTTTGTTAATTGTTGATGAAGAACAAAAATTTGGCGTTGCTGTAAAAGACAAGCTCAAGACCATAAAACAAAATGTAGACACTTTAACCTTAACTGCTACACCTATACCGAGAACCCTTCAATTTAGTTTGATGGCTGCTAGAGATCTTTCCATTATTAGCACGCCACCACCTAATCGTTATCCTGTAGATACAGAAGTAGTACGCTTTTCAGAAGAAATAATTAGAGATGCTATACGCTATGAAATTTCAAGAAACGGTCAAGTATTTTTTGTTCATAATAGAATAGAAAACATAAAAGAAGTTGCAGGAATGATTCAACGATTAGTTCCCGATGCTAAAATTGGAATTGGTCATGGCCAAATGGAAGGAAAAAAACTGGAACAATTGATGTTGGCATTTATGAATAATGAATTTGACGTTTTGGTTTCTACTACAATCATTGAAAGCGGATTAGATGTGCCAAATGCAAATACTATTTTTATTAATAATGCGAATAATTTTGGCTTATCAGATTTACATCAAATGAGAGGTCGTGTGGGACGTAGTAATAAAAAAGCGTTCTGTTATTTTATAACCCCTCCCTATTCTGCAATGACAGACGATGCTCGTAAACGAATTCAGGCACTAGAACAATTTAGTGAATTGGGTAGCGGATTAAATATTGCCATGAAAGATTTAGAAATAAGAGGTGCTGGTGACCTGTTGGGTGGGGAACAAAGTGGGTTTATCAATGAAATTGGTTTTGAAACCTACCAGAAAATATTAGCGGAAGCGATTGATGAATTAAAAGAAAAAGAGTTTAAAGATTTGTATTCTGGTACAGAACACGAACTAAAAAAGTTTGTAAAAGAAACCGTAATCGATACTGATTTTGAATTGTTGTTCCCAGACGATTTTGTTAATAATGTTACAGAACGATTAAACTTATACAACAAACTTAGTGGCCTTAAAACCGAAGAAGAACTTCAAAAATATGAATCCGATCTTATAGATCGATTTGGAGAGTTGCCAACCCAGGCTGTAGATTTATTAAATAGTGTTCGTATTAAATGGATTGCTATTGCAATGGGACTAGAACGATTGATTATGAAACAAGGTAAAATGGTAGGTTATTTTGTGGCTGATCAGCAAAGTGCATTCTACCAAAGCGATAATTTTTCTAAAGTATTAACTTTTGCTCAGAACAATTCTGAATTTGTAAAAATGAAAGAAAAAGATACAAGAAAAGGATTGCGTTTAATTATTACTTTTAATGGGATTAAGACCATCAAAAAAGCATTACAAGCAGTAGATCATTTTAAATTATAGACTCCCCTTAAAAACCTTATTTATATGAAATTTATATATTCCCTTTACTTACTCCTATTATTTCCTTCATTGCTATTGTCACAAAATTCTATTAAAGCAACCTTTTCTCCAGCTGAAGATTATAGATGGGCTATTTTATATGAAAATTCGCCCTCAGGAAATATTTATGTTGCTCAAGGAAAAATTGAAGACGGAAAGCTAGAGTTTATATTAGATTCAACAAAAACAGAGGGGGTATACAAACTGGTTTACGCTGCACCACAGGATGAATATAATTTCGATATTATTTATAATGGAAAAGAAAATATCGAACTTTCTTTTGCCAAGGAAACTGGGGTAACTTTTCAGCAATCTTCTGGGAATTTATTACTCAATTCTTATTTGTCTAATATGTCTAATATTGGGAAAGAAATTGAGGCCTTTTATTTACAAAACCGAACCGACGCCCAAGAGGCAATTTCTCTTTTTAAGAGACAATTAGCGCTTCAAAATCAGTATGAAGAAGAATCTAAAAACAGCCTAGCCAACCATTTTATAAGAGCAAATAAGCCTTATATTCCAACTAGTTATGAAAATAAAGAAACCTATTTAAATAATTTAACTGTAAATTATTTTAACAGTATAGATTTTAAAGATACGGTATTACAAAGTTCTAACTTTTTATTAGAACGTTCCTTGGCGTATATCGCAGGGGTTTCTCATAAAGGGATGGATAAAGAAGCCTCAAATAATACTAATATCGACACGATTGCAAAATTGATTAATACTACAGATCCATATTTTCAAAAATACTTTTTAGATAAACTATGGCAAAAATTGGTAAATTATAATTTAAAAGATCTTGCGAATTTTTTGGCCACAACCCATTTAATTCCACTTGCTGAAGAATTAAAAGACAGTTATTTAGTGATAAAACTAACTCAGTTTAAAAACTTATCTATCGGTAATGTTGCTCCAGAAATAGAATGGAATATTGAGGATAATGGCATTCAACAACAACATAAACTTAGCGAATTGGCGATTTCAGAAAATTATATTCTTATTTTTTGGAGTAGTTCTTGTTCTCATTGCTTGGAACAACTACCAAAATTAAAATCCCTAGTACAAACCCTAGACAGTACCGAGTATAAAGTTATTGCCATAGGATTAGAAGACAATGTAATTAAATGGGAAAATGAAATTTTAAAATACCCTGAGTTTACTCATATTATAAAATTGGGTAAATGGGAAAATGAAGTAGTTAAAACTTACGGTCTTACTAGTACACCAACTTATTTTGTGCTCGATAAAGACAAAAAGTTTATAGCAAAACCTGAAAATTTAGAAGAATTAAAAGATTTTTTAGAAAAATAAAAAAGCCAAAGGCTTAGCCCTTGACTTTTTAAAAACAACCTAAACTAAAAATTACTTATTTAACCAATATCATTTTTTTTGTCACTCGATGTTTTCCAACCTCAAGGGTGTAAAAATATAATCCGTTTGAAAAATTATCTGAATTAATAGATACTGTATGATTCCCTGGATTCATGACTTTATTTACTGGTTGGTCAACTAACCTTCCTTGTGTATCATAAATGGTTAGAGAAATTTTTTCGGTATTCGACAGGTTAAAATTTATACTAGTGGTCGCACTAAAGGGATTGGGAAAGTTTTGTTCTAATCTAAATCCCTGAGAATTTACTTCAATATCATTTATCCCTAATGTACCACTTAAATCTATTACTCGAATTAACCCAACAATTCCATCCAGAACATAAAGAGTATCTCCTGCTTCATTAATCGCACAACTATTTGGCTTATTAAACTCAGCTTCTAATAATTCACCATCTGTTGTTCCGTTTCCACCTGAACCTGCGAAATGTTCTACAGTCCCATCATTAATATTCACTCTATATATCTTTCTTAAATTAGGACTTGGAACAAACACATGTTCATTAGAATAAACAATTTGATTAATTCGAGCTCCAGGGACAGTAACGAGAGTTTCAATATTTTGTTCTGTATCTACTTTAATAACTTTCCCTCCAAGTAAATTGGTTATAAATAAATTTTGGTCTTCATCCATAGTTACGCCAATAGCATCTAAGATTCCATTAGCATAAGCATATACTTCAGAGTTACCATTAAGATCAAACTTTAAAACGGTGCTACCAGTTCCGCTAAAATTATCGCCATATAAAGTGACAAATATTTCATCATTTTCGCTAACAATGAGTCCTGCAGGGCCATCCAAACCTGATGCAAATTCCGTAATAACCCCTTCAGGTGTTACTTTACTAATTGAATTTCCTGTATAATTGGACACATAAAGATTTCCATCTGTATCAAAACCCATCCCAACTGGGCCAGGTAATCCACTTACATATTCTGTTACTACACCCTCTGGTGTTATCTGTAATATATTATTCTTGTTCCATCCTCCAGATACCAAAACATTTCCTTCGGGACTCATAATCATTCCATCCCCATAATTAGGTGGTATTGATGCTAATGTTGTTACTTCTTGGGCAGCTACTGTTAAAAAAGAGCCGAGAAATAAAAGTATAAATATGTTTTTCATAATATTATTTTTTAATAAACCTTTTAACACTTGTTACGTTTTGCGAAGAAACCTTTACTAAATAAACACCGCTATTTAAGGAACTCAAATCGATGCTTTTAGAAATGGAGGTATTTTGAAAACTCTCTTCAAAAGAATAAACAACCTCTCCTAAAACATTAAATACTTTTATCTGATAATCTCCTTCTACATCTGTTTTAACATTCAATGTGGAAACAACTGGGTTTGGGTAAAGTTGAAGGCTTTTTAAATTAAGTGCCTCTTCACCAAACGATAATATCACATCTGAAATTACTCTAATATTTTTTGTTCCAAAATCAGTGATATACATTGTGTCTTCAGCATCATTAAAAAGAATCCCATTAGGGGTATTAAAAGTAGCTTGATCAATATCACCGTCCATAGATCCTTGATCACTTCCTGTAAAAAGGATAAAGCTATCCACTTCATTTTGGTCTATTGCATAAATTTTATCACTACCCATAGTAGTTCCCCAAAGCCTACCTTGTCCATAAGTGATAAAACCTAAATTGGGAAGTGAGCCTCCATCTGTTGGTAATTGTGCAATATATTCTGCTGTTCCATCATTAAGAATTCTATAAATTTTACGATCATCATAATTTCCTGCATATAAAACTCCATTTTCATCGTAAGCTAAACCTACTGGTCCGTTTAACTCTGGGTCATCTGAAATTACTGTTATCGTTCCATCTGGCTCAAGTCTATTTACAGAGCTCTCATTATAATTTGTAAAAATCATATCGTCATTATCAAATGCCTTAATAATTCCTGAGGGTCTTCCTACTCCCGTATAGGATTCTAATAAGTTTCCATCAATATCATATTTATAAATGGTAAGACCACTAAAGTCACATATATATAAATTTTCGTTGGAATCAAAAGCGAGTCCATTAGGTGTGTTTAAACCTGTGATAAATGGAGCTCCATTTCCATCGGGATCAAATTTAAATACGGAATCTCCAACAAAATTTGAGGCGTATAAATTTCCATTACTATCTAATACCATAGCATCATCTGGAGTGCCATCAGTATATGTAGTTACTGTTTGGGCAAAAAATGAGGTAGCCATAAAAATGGCAGCCAAAATTGTAAGTGTATTCTTTTTCATAATTATAATGTTTAATGTTGGGTCAAACATACTATCGAATACACTCTATTTCGACCGTTTGGATACAAATGTACCCTTTGGACGTATACTTATGGTCTAAATTTATAAAATAAGACTCCCTAGAACTAGGCAGCGGGAAGGTTTTTAATGTAATTACTAGGGGTATCCTTCATTACTACCTTAAAGGCTTTATTAAAAGTAGATTTTGAATTAAAACCAGCATCTAAAGATAGCGCTAGTATTGTGTTTTTAAGGTGTTTTTTATTATCTACTTCCTTAACAAATTCTTTTATTCGATGGCTATTTATAAAGTCGTAAAAGGTCGTTTTGTACACACTATTTAATAACCAAGAAATGTTATTTGTAGATGTTTTTAAAAGTTTAGCTACTTCTCTTAGGGTTAAATCATGTTGCAGAAAAACCTTTTCGTTTAGCATTAAACTATCTAATTTCTTTTTTAATAAATCACTATCCAATTTAGAAAGACGAGCTTTCTTTTCTGAAATCTTAGCTTCTAGAGGAATTCTAAAAAGTTCGGGTTGTTTTAAACTAAAATAACCGATTACATATAATAAAACAGGAATTGCCACCCAAACACTTTCGTAGTTCACATAAGTGAAATATCTGTCTAATAATGAATAATTAATAAAGCTTACAATCCAAGCCACTAAACAAACCAAAAACGAAATTAGAAATGCGTTTAGAAAGTTTACAGGGTTTTGTTCAAATGAAAAAGTTTGTTTTTCTTCCTTTTTAAATTTCTTCACTAATTGATAAGATTTAAATAAATAATACAAGTTAGAAACAATCATCACTATAGAAATAACATTAAATATTATTTTTAGATTCCCATCTAAATAAAATTGATAAAATTCCTCGGCAGTAAAATAAACTAGAAAGAAAAGAGCTGTAATTGCTAATAATAAAAAGGGAATTGAATGATAAAATGGCAGTAGATAAGAGGTGTTCTTTTTAAACAATAATCTTCTTATATAAATATAGAATAATGGGCCAAAAAGAAAAACAAGGGAATCTACCAATAAACTCCAATGAAAAATAGTAAGATTTAAATATCTGAAATAAATAAATCTACCAATAAGCATCAACGTAGCAATTAGTATTAATTTAGAGAGTATCGTATTTGCACTACGATTATTATTAGAAATTCGCTGAAGGGTAAACGTTAAGAATATTCCTTGGCAAATTCCAATAATTAGAATAATATCTATAATTTGAAAGGATCCATCCATAAATCTAATTTGCTGCTAATATTTAATTCTTAAGAAAGATAAAGGTATAAATGTACATAAACACTCTAATACAAAATGTTAAAAATGATAAAAAGCATTTTCAAAATGTTCAATTTTTTCAATAGATTTATTTTTAATCACGGAAATTATATCAAACTGAACCTCAACATCTAAATCCTTAGAAATTACATATTCATTAGCTGCTTTTACTAATAATTTAATTTTTGATGGTTTTACAAAGTCTTGTGGATCTCCAAAATAATCACTGTTTCTTGTTTTCACTTCAACCACAATAAGGGTGCTGGGTTCTTTTTGAGCAATGATATCTATTTCGGCTTTATCATAATAAAAATTACGCTCTAGTATTTCATATCCATTTCTAGATAAAAAATCTGCTGCCAATTGTTCTCCTATTTTTCCTAGTTCGTTATGGTATGCCATAATACTCCCTGCGAAGGCAGGGATCTTATTAATTATTACTATTATTTATTTAAAAGAGATTTTTTACTACGTCCTGATTAAAAATACAATTTTAATATAAAAATAGACACTAATTTTTAAATGCTAATGTTACATTTTTACTATTTACCTCAAACTCAACTTCCCTACCCATAATCAATGCCCTATTGTCTTTTACATGACCAGCAGGAAAATTAAAAGCAATCGGAAAATCATATTCTTCACAAACCTCCAATATCATTTCTTTTGGGGTTTTTCCAAAAGGGATGGTATTATCATTCATTTTAGACATTCCGCCTACTATCAAACCAGAGATTTTATCGAACATTCCATTTCGTTTTAGGTTTTGTAACATCCGGTCGATATGATATAAGTATTCATCCAAATCTTCTATAAAAAGAATCTTTCCATCTGTATTAATAGCTGATGGACTTCCGCAAAGCGAATATAAAATAGATAGATTTCCTCCTACCAATGTCCCTTTTGCGTTTCCAGATTTTATGTGGGGATTTTTTGAAATATACGAAATGCTATAAGTCTCTCCAAAAAGAACTTGTTTAATGGAGGTGCTCGAAGCTACTGTTTTTGTATCAATCCCAACAGGCATTTGTGCGTGTAAGGTTTCAATTTTCATCCCATGAATATGGGAATGTAATACGGTGATATCGCTATAGCCTATAATCCACTTTGGATTCTTTATAAACTCTGAAAAGTTTAACTGATCAATTATTCTAACAGTTCCATATCCTCCTTTTGCAAACCAAATTGCTTTTACATTAGGGTCATCTAACATTTCTTGAAAATCAGAAGTTCGTAATTCATCATTCCCAGCAAATTGATGGTCTTCTGCATCTATTGTTTTTCCTAATACCACTTTTAATCCCCACTGCTTAAGTAATACCATAGCAGGTTCTAGCTCCTTTTTTGAAAGCTTTCTAGCAGAAGAAACTATAGCAATAGTGCTTCCTTTTTCTAAATAATTTGGGCGATTCATTGGTTTGATTTTCCTGTTGAAAGTAATAAAAAATTAACCTTTAACGTTAAAATTTAGTCATAGATATAATAATTCATTAATTTTCAACATCTTATTATTTAATAATTCCACTGCTATGGAAATAACTACTTTAACTTCTTGTAATGATGCAACTCTAATCCCTTATATCCCAACTAGTGGGAATCCATGGGATACAACGAAAATAAATCACGCTTTTCGGCGAATTGGTTTTGGAGCCTCACAAGATAAAATCGATGCTGCTTTGGGTTTAACGCCTGATGCTTTTATTGACACTTTAGTAGAGGATGCATTTAATTTACCCCCAACAACTACTCCCTTTTGGGGAAATTATGTGCTTTCAGATTTTACAAATTTTGAAGTAGAAAATGAACAATATATTCAAGATTGGAAAATTCAAGCAGGTAATGATTTTATTACAGAAGATTTACGAGGTCGCCTCACTACCTTTTGGATGAATCATTTTGTAACTGGCTTGGAAACCTATTTTTATTCCCCTTATTTATTTCAGTATTATAACACTTCACAAACTCATGCTTTAGGCAATTTAAAAGAGTTTGTTAGAGATATCGGCATCACATCTGCCATGCTTATTTATTTGAATGGCTATGAAAACACCAATATTGAGCCTAATGAAAATTATGCAAGAGAATTATTCGAACTCTTCACTTTGGGAGAAGGAAACGGCTATACCGAAACAGATATTACTGAAACTGCAAAGGCTCTAACCGGATACAACCATTGGGAAGAAGAAGGGGCTCCTTTATATTTTGATGAAAGTACTTGGGTAGATGGAGACAAAACTATTTTTGGACAAACTGGAAATTGGAAATATGAAGATGTTATTGATATTCTATTTCAAGAAAGGCCTAATGAAATAGCTAAACATATTTGCACCAAACTTTATCGATATTTTGTAAGTCAAGAAATTGATACGGTTATTGAACAAAATGTGATTGTTCCTCTAGCGCAGACATTGATTGATAATGACTTCGAGTTAATTCCTATGTTAAAGCAACTCTTTAAAAGTGAACACTTTTTTGATGAAAGAGCCCTAGGAGTAATTATAAAAAGTCCTTTCGATATTACTATGCAATTTATTAACGAGTCACAATTTTTTTATAATGACGAGTTAATGGGAGCATTGATATATTATTCTGGAATATTTGGTCAAAATTTATTTGACCCACCAGATGTATCGGGTTGGCAAAGAGATGAAGAATGGATTAGCACCTCCACCCTAACGGGTCGTTGGCAATTTACCGAATTATATTTAGGAATTTTATTTCAGAATGGATTAGAACTAACCTTTACAGATTTTGCAAAAGAATTAACTAATAATAGTATCGATCCCTATTACATCACTCAAGTCCTAATCGATCACTTTATGTCAAAAAAATTGTACACCGAAAGTGATTATGACATTGCTACCGATATTTTTAAATGGGAAATACCACAAAATTATTACGATGAAGGACTATGGAATTTGGATTGGGAAGAAGCCCCTTATCAAGTTTATCTACTATTGTCACATTTAGCAACCATCCCTGAATTCCAACTTAAATAATACGGCTATGAGTAAAAATAGTTCCATAAAAAATAAGATTTCAAAAACCAAAGAAGAAAGGAAAATTCATGATCATGAGCATACCCAATGGAGTCGACGATCCTTTATTCAAGCCCTAGGTTTGGCTGGGGGTGGTAGTATGGTTTTAGGTGGTACCGCTATTTCTGCAACTTCGCCTTCTCCTCTTGCTGTTGCTTTAGCTGAAAATGAAAACGACAACATACTAGTAATTATACGCTTGGAAGGTGGTAATGATGGTTTAAACACGATTGTTCCTATTTATGATTATGCAACCTATGCCAATTTACGTCCAACAATCAAACACCAACAAAATGATGTCATCAATCTTAACGGAGATTTTGCCATTCCCAATTATATGAATGAATTGGAATCTGTTTGGGGAGATGGAAGCATGAAAGTGGTTCATGGTGTAGGATATCCAGACCAGAATTTATCTCATTTTAGATCGACAGATATTTGGGCTTCGACTGCAGATACTTATGAAGAACCTACTGGATGGTGGGGACGATATTTTGAAGATTTATATCCTGACTATATCACTAACCCTCCAGAAATTCCTCCAGCAGTTCAAATTGGAAGTATTGGTAATTTAATTTTTAAAGGAAATAATAGCAACTATGGTTTCTCTGTAGTAAATCCAGAACAGCTTCAAAATGTAGCTGAAAACGGCACATTACACGATGTCTTAGATATTCCAGAATGTGTCTATGGCGACAAACTACTTTTTATGAGAGCTACTGCAAACACAACTTTCACCTATTCTGGGGTGATTAATGATGCTTATTTATCTGCTGACAATAGTGTGGAATATGGAGAAGGGGAATTGGCAAATCAATTATCTATTGTGGCTCGACTTATAAAAGGGGGATTGGGTAGTAAAGTGTATATGGTTTCCTTAGGAAGTTTTGATACTCATGCTAATCAACCAGATAGGCACCAAGAGTTATTAATGGATCTTTCCGATACGATTAAAAAGTTTTACGAGGATCTTACTACAGTAGGTATGGATGATAAAGTTCTATCTATGACGATTTCTGAATTTGGCCGTCGTCCTTACGAAAACGGTTCTAATGGTACCGATCACGGCGCTGCATCTCCTGTTATGCTCTTTGGTCCTGCATTAAACGGAAATGGATTTGTTGGAAATCACCCAGATTTAAGCACTTGGGATGAGGATGATAATTTGATTCCTTCTACCGATTTTAGAGATATTTATAATACCGTGTTAACCGATTGGTTTTGTTTAGACCCTTCTATTGTGAGTACTATTTTACTAAATGAAACTTATGAAAACTTAGATTTAGGACTTACCTGTGAAACCCTATCCACATCAGATTTCAGTAATACTAACCGATTAGCACACACGGCCATTTATAATAACAATCAAACTTTTATAGAAATCAATTTGCCTAATACTTCACATGTTACTATAAAATTATATGATCTAATGGCTAAAGAAATCGGTACCATTACCAACGAATTATTATTTGCTGGAAGGCACCAATTTAATGTTCGAGACCATATCCAAGGAAGGTTGGCTTATGGGCAATATATATATCGTATTTCTACAGGAGGACAGTATTATAGTAAGTCGATACTTATTAAATAATAATAGCATCCTGTTTTTGTACTTGTAATTGTTTTTTAATCTATATTTATAACAGGAACCAAACCTTGTGAAATAAAAACTTATTTCTCCCCCGCATAGTTTAGGAATTTTAATAAAAATTAAACCCTTAATTATGAAAATTATTATCTTCCTTTTTAGTTGTTTATTTTTTATAAATAGCAATGCTCAATTTGGCGAGCAACAGATAATTACTACAGATGCTTTAAATGCTAATAGTGTTTTTGCTGTGGATATTGATGGAGATGGTAATTTAGATGTGCTTTCTGCCTCAGTCGATGATGATAAAATAGCTTGGTATAAAAATACGGATGGATTAGGTAATTTTAGCGCACAGCAAATAATCTCAACTAATGCAAATGGAGCTGCAAATGTTATTGCAACAGATTTAGATAACGATGGAGATATGGATGTGATTTCAAGTTCTGTATTAGATGATAAATTAGCTTGGTATGAAAATTTAGATGGGCTAGGTAATTTTGGCGTTGAACAAATAATTGGTATTGACCCTTTTGATTTTCATTCTATAAATGCTGGAGATGTAGATAGTGATGGTGATATAGATATTATCACTTCTAATTTCAATATAATAAAATGGTATGAAAATGTTAATAATGGAGCTAATTTTATGGTAAATACCATAAACTCTGGTGAATCAAATTTTCATTTTTTTTATAATTTCCCAATTGATATAGATGGAGATGGTGATATTGATGTGGTTTCAGGTTCTCGTGGAACTTTCAATAATAAAATAGTTTGGTATGAAAACATAGATGGGCTAGGGAATTTTGGAGATGAAAACTTTATAACTAATAATATAGATGTTATAACAGATATTTATGCTTCAGATTTAGATGGAGATGGTGATATAGACATATTATCTGCATCCCGTAATGATAATAAAATAGCATGGTATGAAAATACTGATGGACAAAGTAGTTTTAGTGCTCAAAAGTTGATAAGTGATACTGCATCTTTTGCATTTTCAGTTTATACTACTGATATTGATAATGATGGAGATCAAGATGTTTTATCTGGCTCAGGTGGTGAAAATAAAATAGTTTGGTATGAAAACATAGATGGGTTGGGTAATTTTGGAGATGAAAACTTTATTGCGACAGATATTGGTGGTGCGATGGATATTTTAGCTGCTGAACTAAATAATGACAATAAAATAGATGTTGTTTCTACTTCTGATAATAAAATTATTTGGTTTGAAAATTTAATAACTTTAGGGGTAAAAGAATTTACAAACGATTCTATAATCCTACTACCAAATCCAGTTTCAACTATATTAACTATAGAGAATAACTTTACAAACCAAATTGAGTCTATAAAAATCTATGATGTAATAGGTAAATTAGTTTTTCAAGAAAAAAAACCTAACAATCAATTAAATGTTTCTAAATTAAGTAGTGGATTATTATTTGTTAAAATTGAATCAGACAAAGGCATTTTTACTAAAAAAATAGTCAAGCAATAAATTATGAAAAAGTTAATCGTTATAATTCTAGGTGTATTTGCGTGCTTTTCAAGTTTTGCACAAAGCCCTCAACTTTTAGATATCCCCGATGTTAATTTTAAATTTGCTTTAGTTAATTACAATGTAGTAGATGCAAATGGAAAGGGGGTTTCTGGGAGAAATTATATTCTTTTAGATTATTCGATTCATCCAGAACAAAGTGATGTTGTTTATGAAGCTGTTCCGACAAATGATCTTTGTGAAAATGCAGATTCAATTGAATGTGGATTAACAGTTTATGGAGATACAACAGAAGCTACAAATACAGATAATCCTGGAACATGTGATACTGATTTAAGTACAGCTCCAGGTGTATGGTATACTTTTACTATGCCATTTGACAGTGATTATGATGTAACCGCAGATACCTTTGGATCTAATTATGACACTAAATTAGGAGTGTTCTTTGGTGATTGTGGTGCTTTAATTTGTGTAGCAGGAAATGATAATTCAGATGGTGGTGGATTACAATCAGAAGTTTATTTTGAAGGTATAGCAGGAGAAACTTATTATATTTATGTAACTGGATTTGAAAGTGAAGCAGGAGAATTTGTTTTAAGTGTTAATTGTGAAATAGAGTTAGCTACAAATGACAATGATATTGACGGATTTAGCTATTTTCCAAACCCTGTAAAAGATGTTTTAAATATAGAAAACTTAAATGGCACTAAAATCAAGATCTTTGATATATTAGGTAGATTAGTTTTTCAAGAAAAAAACCCTAATAATCAATTAGATGTTTCTAAATTAAGTAGTGGATTATTATTTGTTAAAATTGAAACAGACAAAGGCATTTTTACTAAAAAAATTATTAAAGAGTAGCTTAATTTCAGAATAGTCTTTCACTAATTAAATTCCTATTTTTGCAGGATTCAAAATAGATTATGCAAAATACATCGAAACGATATACCATAACGGCTGCTTTGCCTTATACCAATGGTCCAGTTCATATAGGTCATTTAGCGGGAGTTTATGTCCCAGCAGATATTTATGCTCGCTTTCAAAGAATACAAGGTAAAGATGTTGCCTTTGTTTGTGGTAGTGATGAACATGGGGTGCCAATTACCATCAAGGCTAAAAAAGAAGGAATTACACCACAAGAAGTAGTGGATAAATACCATTCCATTATCAAACAATCGTTTCAAGATTTTGGAATTACCTTCGACAATTACTCTCGTACTTCGGCAAAAGTACATCACAAGACCGCTTCCGAGTTTTTTAAAAAATTATATGAAGATGGGAAGTTTATAGAACAAACTACGGAGCAATTCTACGATAAAGAAGCAAATCAATTTTTAGCAGATCGTTTTATTCTAGGTACCTGTCCAAAATGTGGCTTTGAAGAAAGTTATGGAGACCAATGTGAGAATTGTGGAACCTCTCATAACGCTACAGATTTAATAAACCCAAAATCCTCTATTACAGGAAATACTCCTTCTTTAAAAGAAACCAAACACTGGTTTTTACCTTTAGACCAATACGAACCTTGGTTAAAAGAATGGATTGTAGAAGGACATAAAAAAGATTGGAAATCGAATGTATATGGGCAATGCAAGTCTTGGATTGACGATGGCTTACGTCCTCGTGCCGTAACTCGTGATTTGGATTGGGGAATTCCCGTTCCTGTTGAAGGCGCAGATGGAAAAGTATTATATGTTTGGTTCGATGCACCTATCGGCTATATTTCTGCTACCAAAGAATGGGCAGAAAAAGAAGGCAAAGATTGGGAGCCTTATTGGAAAGATAAAGAAACTAAATTGCTTCATTTTATCGGTAAAGATAATATCGTATTTCACTGTATTATTTTTCCGAGTATGTTAAAAGCGGAAGGAAGTTACATCCTTCCCAACAATGTTCCTGCTAATGAATTTTTAAATTTAGAAGGCAATAAAATTTCTACCAGTAAAAACTGGGCGGTGTGGTTGCACGAATATTTGGAAGAATTTCCAAATCAGCAGGATGTGTTGCGATATGTACTTACTGCAAATGCCCCAGAAACTAAGGACAACGATTTTACTTGGGCAGATTTTCAAGCTCGAAATAATAATGAATTGGTGGCTGTTTTCGGGAACTTTATCAATCGAGTGGTGGTGTTGACCAATAAATATTATGATGGAATTGTTCCTACACCTTCCGAGTTTTCAGAAACAGATGTAGTGACTTTAAAAACATTACAAGATTCTCCAGCATTAATTGAAGAATCTCTAGAGCGATATCGTTTTCGGGAGGCACAGGGAAGAATGATGAATGTGGCTAGACTTGGAAACAAATATTTAGCAGACGAAGAACCCTGGAAGACATTTAAAACTGATGAAGAAAGAACAAAAACGGTATTGTTTGTATCCCTTCAAATAGCTTCTGCTTTAGCGGTTTTATGCGAACCCTTTTTACCTTTTACTTCAGAAAAACTTAAGTCTATTCTTTGTCATTCTGAACTTGATTCAGAATCCACTTGGAAGGATGTATCAACTAAAGAAACTCTTCTCCCTACTACACACCAAATAGGAAAAGGAGAATTACTTTTTTCTAAAATCGAAGACGAGCAAATGCAAAACCAATTAGATAAACTAGCTGCAACAAAAAAGACGAATGAAATGATGAATGCAAGTCCAGAACCTCAAAAGGATACCATTCAGTTTGACGATTTTACCAAACTCGATATGCGAGTAGGCACTATTTTGGAAGCTGAGAAAATGCCAAAAACTAAAAAGTTATTGGTTTTAAAAGTAGATACAGGTATCGACGTTCGGACTATTGTTTCAGGAATTGCAGAGAGTTTTACACCAGAAGAAGTGATTGGTAAAAAAGTAACCGTTTTAGTTAACTTGGCTCCAAGAGCCTTACGTGGTGTAGAAAGTCAAGGAATGATTTTAATGACGGAAACACCCGAGGGGAAATTGGTGTTTCTGAATCCAGATGAAGATGATGTTTCTAATGGAATGACAATAAGCTAGTTGTATTCAATGAAAAGAATCCTACTTTTCTTTTTCATTTTTTTTATTCTTTTTTCTACCAAAGCGCAGGAAGAAATTATCAACAGGTATACCAGTGATTTAATCAGCCAGTCCTTTAACATCGTTGATGAAAATACTGGGAATTTTGCCGTTTTTCTTAAAGGATCTGCTTCAGTGTATGGATTTCTTTTTAATGAAAATAAAAAAGAAATAGGTAGAATTGAATCCATCGATTTGCCAAATAAATACAAAGAATTAATTGGCTATATAATTGATGGAAAGACAATCATTCTTTTTATGAAAACTAATAATGGGAGAAGCTACGGTGTTTTAAAATTTGATTTTGAAAATAACCTAAGTACTGTTGAGGAGTTAGATTTTAAATTAAAAAAAGAAGACTATTTAGAAGCATTAAGTATCGATAATACTTTTTATTTATTCTCTAGACCTAACAATTCCAGTAAAATAAACATCTATGAGTTTAATAGTGACCTTACTTCAACTCTTCATGAAATAAAGTTTAATAAAGACGATTTTTTAGATGTCAGAGATAAGCCTATTCGGCTTTATGAAATTTTATCGGATCCAGTAAAAATCGAAAACAATATTCCAGTAGCTATAGAAACTTCCTCAAAATATGTAAAACTCTATAATGATGGTAAAAAAGTTTCTATAACTTCAGATAAATATAAAGATTACACTTATTTAATTACTATTGACTTAGACACCTATAAGCACGCAGCCAATAGAATTATTAAACCCAAGATAGATGTTTCTTATATAGGGCTTAGAACAAATAGTTTTTTACTTGAGAACAATCTGTTTCAAATCATATCAAATTCTAAACAACTTACTATTCAAATAATAGATATTGAAACAAAAGAGATAATTCAAAAATATTCGGTTAATAAAGAGGATCCAATTCCTTTTAAAAACTCTCAAATTATTCAAGAAGGAGGAAGTTTTGATAAGTATAGAGAATTAGATAATACTAGCCAATTTCTTAGAAAAATTTCATTAGCACATGTTGGGGTTTCAGTAATAAAACAAGATGGAGTTTTTCAAATAACTTATGGTAGTGCTTTAGAAACGCCTTCTGGAGCGGATTATGTTATTATTGGAGTAATAGTTGGAGGAGTTAGTGGAGGAATTATTATGGCTTCAATAAATGCCGCGACTACTTCATATTATGGTTATAAAAATTCAAAATCTGTAAGAACAACAGGTTTGTTCGATGAAAACTTTAATCATATAAAGGGAGAGGTACCTCTAAATATATTTGATAAAATAAAAATATACGCAGAAAACATTAAAGGATTACAGGCTGAAACTATTATAAACTTAGAGAATTATTATCTTTATGGGTATTATAATAAAAGAGAAAAAGCATACCGACTTGTTAAGTTTACTGAAAATTAACTGAATTTTAATGACCTTGATTAAATACATAATTTCAAATACCCAACTCCCAGAGAATGGCGTGAAAAACACTCTTCAATTACTAAACGAAGATTGTACCATCCCTTTTATTTCTAGATATAGAAAAGAGCGTACTGGCAATTTAGATGAGGTTGAAATTGAAAGTATTGTAAAATTCAAAACGATTTTTGAAACTCTTGAAAAACGTAAAAAAGCAATTCTAAAAGCATTAGAAGAACAAGAAGTTCTAACTAAAGAACTGGAACAAAAAGTAATTCAAGCCGACACCCTAATTGCACTTGAAGACTTGTATTTGCCTTATAAAAAAAAGAGGAAAACCAAAGCAGAAACGGCTCGTAAAAATGGTTTAGAACCCTTGGCTAAAATTATCATGAGCCAAAATGCAAGCGATATAGAATCTATCGCCTACAAATACATAAAGGGAGAAGTTAATTCTGTAGAAAATGCATTAGAAGGAGCAAGACATATTATTGCCGAATGGATCAATGAGCGATTAGACATTCGGAATCAAATCCGTTATCAGTTAGAACGTTTTGCAACTATAAATACAGCGGTTGTAAAAACAAAAAAAGAAAGCGAAAAGGCTCAAAAATATAGAGATTATTTTGAATGGAATGAATCTTTAAGTAGGATTCCATCCCATCGTTTATTGGCAATTTTAAGAGCAGAAAATGAAGGTTTTATTCGTGTGAAAATTGAAATAGATTCCCAGAAAGCTATTTATAAAATAGAAGAGCGAATGATTCGTTCTCAAAATTCCTGTGCAAAGCAAATTCAAATTGCAATTGAAGATGCCTATAAAAGATTGCTTTTTCCAAGCCTTTCTAAGGAAGCATTAAGTGTAGCTAAAGATAAAGCAGACGATAAAGCCATCGATGTTTTTGCAAAGAATCTAAAACAACTTTTATTAGGAGCGCCTTTAGGTGAAAAAGCCATTTTAGCGATAGATCCAGGATATAAATCGGGCTGTAAGGTGGTCTGTTTGGATGCTCAAGGGAGATTAAAATATAATGAAACTATCTACCCTCATGCTCCTAAAAATGATCAAATAGGGGCAATTAAAAAAATAAGCTCTTTAGTGGATGCGCATAAAATTGATGCCATCGCTATTGGTAATGGTACCGCCTCTCGAGAAACTGAACAATTAATTCGAAAGATTCATTTTAGAAAAGACATTCAGGTATTTGTGGTTAGTGAAGCTGGCGCCTCTATTTATTCCGCTTCAAAAATTGCTAGAGCCGAATTTCCAAATTATGATGTAACCGTAAGAGGATCCATTTCTATAGGTAGAAGATTAGCAGACCCCTTAGCCGAATTAGTGAAAATTGATGCTAAATCTATAGGTGTAGGTCAATACCAACATGATGTAGATCCAATAAAATTAAAGTCTTCCTTAGATACTGTGGTTTCCAATTGTGTAAATACAGTAGGGGTAAATATCAATACCGCAAGTGTCTCTTTATTGAGTTATGTATCTGGAATCGGCCCTAAATTAGCAGAAAACATTGTTGATTATAGAAATGAGAACGGCCCTTTTACTTCTAGAAATGAAATTAAAAAAGTCCCACGATTAGGAGCTAAAGCCTTTGAGCAAGGTGCAGGTTTTTTACGAATTAAGAATGCTAAAAATCCATTGGACGATTCTTCTGTTCATCCCGAAAGTTATGGGATTGTTTCAAAAATGGCAAAAAATGAAAAGAGCACTGTTATCGAATTAATAGGAAATGCAACTCTTCTTCACAAAATTGAATTGAATTCCTATTGTACAGAAACCATAGGGTTACCTACCCTTAAGGACATTGTTCAAGAATTGGAAAAACCAGGATTAGATCCTCGTGAAACCGCTAAAGTCTTTACATTTAATCAAAATATTAAAACCATTACGGATCTAAGAGAAGGACAATTACTTCCAGGAATCATAAATAACATTACCAATTTCGGATGTTTTGTGGATATTGGAATTAAAGAAAGTGGCTTGATTCATGTTTCTAATCTTGCAGATGCTTTTGTCTCAGATGTAAGTGAACATGTAAGCTTGCATCAACAAATCATCGTAAAGGTTTTAGAAGTAGATGTTCCTAGAAAACGCATCCAGTTAAAACTGCACCAAAAAAGCAAAAGTTAAAATAACAAACTAAATGCTTTTTGCAGAAATTATCTTAGTTGGGCAAGCTTCTACAGCTTTTTCACAGGCTTCAAAATGGAGTGATCAGACTATTTTATATAGCCATAAAACTTTTGTTTTTCAAATATTTCCTTAATGACTAAATCTACAGTATCCTTAATTTCTGGAGGTATTGTTAAAATAATTTCATTATTTTCTGGCTTAACAAGCAATGCTGAAACATAATATAAAACGATATAACGCTCTTTAAGTTCTTCTCCAAAGTCAGGGTTATTAAAAAAATTAAAAATTAAATTTTTTTGTTTGTGGACTAATAATTCTGCTAATAAAACATCTAACTCTTCCTTTTCATTTTTTTTAATTATATTAATAACATGTTTATCAATATCTTTAAAAATTCCATTCCATATTTCTATTAATATTTGAATTATATCAGACCTAGTGTTTTTATTAAATTTATTGTATTGCCTAATTAATATAAGTGCTTTTTCTTTCTTTTTATTATGAAGATAGCATAACAATACTAAATTAAATAATGCACTTTCATCATTTTTTTTCTTAATAGATTTCAAATAATATTTCTCTGCTTCATCAAATCGACCTTGTTCATCATATAATAAACCTAAATTAAAAAGTGCCTTCCATGCTTTTTTTTCTATTGCTTTTAAATAATACTCTTCTGCTTCTTGATAGCGTTCTTGATTATAATATAACAACCCTAAATTACTTAAAGCCTTTACATTATCTTTTCCTATTGCTTTTAAATAATACTTCTCTGCTTCTTCAAATCGCTCCTGATTATTATAAAACAATCCTAAACTAAATAATATACTTTCATTTCCTTTTTCTATTGCTTTTAAATAAAACTCCTCTGCTTCTTTATTTCTGTTTTGCTTAACTAATAATGACCCTAAATTATTTTCTGCTTTTTCATCACCTTTTTCTATTGCTTTTAAATAATACATCTCTGCTTCTTCAGATCGATCTTGCTTATCATATAATAAACCTAAATTAAATAACGCGTTTTTAGAACCTTTATCTACTGCTTTTAAATAATAATCCTCTGCTTCTTGATAGCGTTCTTGTTTAAAATAAAATAACCCTAAATTATTTAAAGCATTTACATCACCTTTTTCTATTGCTTTTAAATAATACTTCTCTGCTTCTTCAGATCGATCTTGATTATCATATAACAAACCTAAATTAAATAACGATTCTACATCACCTTTTTCTATTGCCTTTAAATAATGCTTTTCTGCATCTTGATATCGTTCTTGATTATCATATAATAAACCTAAATTAAATGAAGAGTCTTTATTACCTTTTTCTATTGATTTTAGATAAAATTTCTCTGCATCTTTATAGCATTCTTGATTATCATATAATAAACCTAAAATAAAAAATTTAATCCCATCTTCTTCGTTTTCTATTTCTTTTGCAATCTCAATAGCTTTTTCATATTCTTTCAATACAAACTGTTTTTTTATTTCCTTTTCAATTTCTTTATATTTTTTTGGAAGCTGTATTAAACAATCTTTATTTGTTTTTTCTAAATTCTCTAAAAGCTCAATAATCTGATCTCTTTGTTTTAATGATGTATATTTACTTTGACTTATAGCTTTCGAGATTAAAATTGCTTTATCGTAGGTTATTTTATTATTTTTTAAATTTTGAATATGCTCAAAAGTTAACTTTCTAAATTCGTCGTTACTATACCAATTCTCTAAAAAGATACTCAACCATTTTGCTTTACGCTTTTGCTTTGGGTTACCTTGTGTAATAATAAACCACATATTAAAAAATCGTTCAGAAATCTGATATAGATGATTTTTTTTTCCTGTTTCAATTTTAGTAACAATGCCTTTATCTACTAATGTTTTTAAATTAGCTGAAATTAATTTACTTGACATTTTACATTTACCAACTAATTCTTTTGTAGTACAGGAGTTCCATATAAAAGCCATTTCGGTAACAATCTTTCGTAATTGAGGTGGTAAAGTATTGAGTCGCTCTTGGTAAATTGGCGTGACCTTATCCATGATTTTTTTAAGGTATTCGTATCCATATAAATATGAGTTATCTAAGAGGATTTCTATAAAAAATTGCAATGTTCTAGGTAAACCATCTGTTAGAATCCTAACCGCTTCAATTTTTCCTTTATTATGTTTTGCAAAGGTTTTAAGTTCTTTAATATTCAAAGTATTACTCCAATGTAAAATAAGCTTTATCATTTCATTTGTTGATAATGCCTCTAAGGAATGTCTCCTAAAAAACTCATAAAATGGCTGGTCGTATTTCCAAAAGTGTTCACTCATTCTTGTACTACCTGCAACTAGTTGAATGTCATTATAATTTATTAATGTCTCCCTTAATAAGTTACCATCATCTGTGAAGTTTTCTATAATTCTATCAAAATTATCTACTAGCAAAACAAGTTTCTTTTTATTCTTTTTTAGGGATGTATGAATTTCCTTATATAAGTATCTTGTATATTCATCATCAGATTTAAAATGACTATAATCTGTGAGGTTTATTTTTGCATCAAATTGTTCATTAAACTCTTGTATAACTTCTAACCAAAGGTCAAATAATCTATAAATACTTGATTGTTCTTCGGCAAGGTTTATGGCTATATATTTATTTGAAAGTATTTGATTTTCTTCAATTTCAACTTGAATTCGTTTTAATAGTGTAGATTTTCCACTTCCCCTTCTTCCTAAAATAAGCTCATGTTGTAAAGGATCTTTACTTTTCTTAATTTTTAAAGCACTAATAATCTGTTGATATTCAGAAATACGAATTACAAAATTTTTCTTTATTGATTTATTATCATTATTTGCAGACTGATAATAATACAACTTATCCGAAAATTGGGATGATGTCATTTCCATAATACTTTTATGCTTTATAAATTGGGTTGTTTCTTTTCCAGTATGCCTTTAAGAAAGGAGAAATAAAAATATATCCTTTCTCACCTTCATAAATATAACCATCTTTTTCAAGGTCAAATATCAATTCCATATAATCTTCTGTTTTTTCTAATTCAACTGCTTTATCATATAAATCATGAATTGATATAATATTTTCATGTGCAATATGAATCAATACTTGATTTACAAAATTAAAATCCTCATGTTTTAAATAGTCTTTTAATCTTTTTTTCCAATCCGAAAAATAACTGTTATCCTTTACTATTTTTTCAAATGCTTTGTCAATATTCTCCTTTAAAATTTGTCCTTTATTATTTTTGGCAGCTTCTTTATCTATCTGATCAAGCATCAAATTAATAAAATAGGGTACAAAATATTGTATTTTTTCTTTTAGATAATCGGTTACTTTACCTTCAAATGATATTGAAGCCTCTTTTGTAGCCCAATCTATATAATCTTTAAATTCTGTAGTGTCTAGAGCTGGACAATCGATAGCCAAAAGATCATTTATATCTGAACTCCTTCCTTCTACTTGATTAACTACATGATGTATTCCGATAGAACCGGCAATTATAAATTTTAACATTTTATAATCATCTTTTTGCCTCCAACGTCTAAGGTTTTTTAATATAGAAATTGCAACGGGATTATTTCCTGATTTATAAAAAGAGTGTATAACTTCAGGTAATTCATCAATTAATAATACAACGACTTCTCCTTCTGGATCTAGTTGGGGTATAATATTATTTATTTCATAAACATAGTCTAATTTTTTACTTCCTATTTCTATATTATCAAGAACTGCTCCTGTTATTTCTTTTTGTTTAAAATAATTTTCTATTTTTAATCTATTTGTTTTAAACCTACTCAAACAATTTAATATCAATTCATAAAGTGTTTTATAAAATACTTCCTCAGTATCAATGCCTTGGATATTTTCAAATATAAGTTTATAACCTTCATGAGGGTTATTTGTAATTGACTTCATTACCGAAGTTTTACCTACCCTTCTTGGCGCGGATATTAATATATTATTGCCTTTTTTTATTTCTTTCCATATATTCTGTTCGATTAACTCTCTCTTATAATAATAATCTCCTGTCGCTCCTGGGCCAATTATTAATTTTGGTGAAATCCATTCATCATTCATGTGACATTTTTTTAATTGTTAAACTAACTTGACAGCGAATATACTGTTAATTATTTTGACAGCAAAACTATTGTCAGTATATTTTTTTTACAGGAATTCTTAAAACTAAATTAAGTGAATAAAAAATTAGAATGATATAGTGATAAAAAATTAAAAAAAGAAATAAAAATTTAGAGACTTTTTACACTAATAATCTTCGTAGGGCAAGCTTCTACCGCTTTTTCACAGGCATCAAAAATAGAATGGTCTTGAGATTTTATTGTGAAAAACCCCTTTTTATCTGTAGATTTTAGCAAAACTGCCTTTCCGTCTTTTCTAGACATCTGAAACTGCCCTGGAGCTAATTCCACACAGTAATTACAGCCAATACACTTTTTTCTTTGAAGGGTTACAACGATCATAAATTAAGAAATAACCTCTTTTGGGGTTTGTACAATCTTATACAATTTATCTGAAGGTCGAATTCTAAATTTTAAAGGTATCGTTACAGAATCCCCCTTAGTTGCCTTATCTAATTTTTCATCATTCACTAACATTTCTGTAAGTTCAAATTCCTCAACACCTGTGGTAGGTCCCGTAATTAAAATAGAATCTCCAATAGTTAAATCGAAAGCTTCAATTTTAAATTCACCAAT
>CAJXYJ010000019.1 GCA_913063255.1 uncultured Flavobacteriales bacterium
TTGTTTCGCAAACCATCGAAACCATAACGCATTAAAATTCCGCTATCTAAAACGTCGTTTACTTGTTTGCGTTCTTCATTACCAAAAATTTCAAATCCAGGCATAGGTTTTTATTGTTAATTGTTATTGAATATTAATTATTAGGGTAAGTAGTTTTACCATAGTTTAGATACTTCACAAAGATAAACGTTGCGTATAAAATGTCAATGATATTCCGATTGAAAAGAAGAATCTTAATTAACTTTATTTGATGGAGATTCTTCGCTTCGTAAACTTCACTCTGAATGACAAGTTAGTTAATTTCTATCACCACTTCCTCTACTCCTTTTCGTACCTTTTTTAAGTCTGAAAACATATCGTCTTCGGCACGGTAGCCTACTGCTAATACCAGTACAGATTGCAATCCTTTTTCTGTAAGTTTTAAGAACTCATCGTATTTATCTGGCTCAAAGCCTTCAATAGGACAAGAATCTATCGCTTCCATTGCGCAAACGGTTAGTAAATTACCCAAAACTAAATACGCTTGTTTCGCTGCCCAGTTCTCAATATCCTTATGTGTTTTTTCAGAAAATGAAGAAATCAAATACTCTTCAAAAGAACTTAAAATTTCTCTAGGAGTATTTCTAGTTTTTTCCACCAAATCGAAATAATTTTTGATGTATTCCGAATCAACAAGGGTCTCTGTACATAAAACCAAAATATTTGAAGCTGTCCCAATCTGGGCTTGATTATAGGAAATTGGCATTAATTCTTGAATGATTTCAGGATTACTCACCACTACCAATTTAAGAGGTTGTAAACCGTAAGAGGTAGCTGTTAAATTAAAGGCTTCTTTTAAAATATGGAGTTTTTCTTTGGAAAGCTTTTTAGTGCTATCAAATTTTTTGGTGGCATAACGCCATTGTAATTGAGTTAAAATATCTGTTGCCATGGGTCTTATTTATGGAAAACAAAATTACGGATATTATAATGATAAGGATTCTGAAATTAATTTAAGTTGAGATATTTAAATGCAATAACAAGAATAAAGTAAGATTAATAATACAATTACAAACTCCTCAACAGACAAATCACCTGCTTAAGCTAATTGTTTATCAGCACATTACAAGAACGCAATTAAATCCATAAATTAGAATAGGAAAAATAATTATTAACTTAAATCAAATTAAAATGAAAAAATTAGCATTTTTATTTACATTATCTCTGCTATTCATTTTTGGATGCAGTACAGAAGAAGTAATGACAACAGATTCTTCAAATCAGAATCTTAATGAAGAGGTTTCATCAAGAGGTCCAATATTGCATCAAGCTCACCTTGGGGGTAATGATTTTTGTGAAGCATTTGGCTTACCTGCAGGATGCGATGAAAATTTCTCACTATCAGCAAGAATGTACGCAGACGGTAGTGTTTCAGGACAATGGCAAGATTCATTTGCTGGTGACGAAGATGATGGCATTCATGTTGCCATAGATTGTATGGTTATAGTAGGTGATAATGCTGCGATCGTAGGTGGTTATATTACTGAAGGAATGTTTGGTGAGTTTGATCTGTCAGGTCTATATGCAATGACAGCTGTTTCAGATAATGGCACTTCTCATAACGATCCAGCTGATCAATTGTCATTTTCGTATATAGAAGGATTCGATTTTATTGATACTGATTGCAGTCTATACTCTATGGACTTCTTCCAACTTCTTGATATCACAAAAGGACAGGTTAAGGTATGGTAAAAATTAAACTTACTAATCACAAGTAGGTTTACAATACTAATAGAAAACCCGCAACCTAAGTTGCGGGTTTCCTTTTGTAGAGAACTACCTATAAAGACGCTACAAATTATCTTTAACTCTTTTTAAATACTATTCACATCTCATCTTATTAAGCATCATAAAAAAACCGTCCAAAGTTATTATTTAGACGGTCCTTTTCATTATAATACATTAAATCACCTATTTAATAATTAATTGTTTGGTGATTTGTTCATAGTCATTTTTGATAATGACCATATAGACAGCAGCTTTTAAATTACTAATATCTATCCCTATTTCGGTTTCCATATTACTTAGATCCTTAAACTTCACTATCCTTCCTGATAGGTCGTAAATAGAA
The DNA here is from genome assembly GCA_913063255.1 of uncultured Flavobacteriales bacterium. Taxonomy (GTDB): domain Bacteria; phylum Bacteroidota; class Bacteroidia; order Flavobacteriales; family Flavobacteriaceae; genus Marifrigoribacter. Next base: position 2,111 of record CAJXYJ010000019.1, read on the forward strand.
ACAGTATTCAGATCCGTTTTTTGAGGATTACGTAACATTACCCTATTGCTTGCAGGGTTTGGATACATGATTAAACCTACTGTGCTTAATCCTTTAACTTCTCCTAAAAGAGGGTCTAGACTAAAGCCACTATGTATCACAAGGTTTCCTCCTGAAAGATACATTACTTCAGTACTAATTCCAGACCAATTACTAGAATACAATAAGATGCCACTGCTATTGGTTAAATTAACACCAATTTCATCATTTTCTCCAGGCTCTCCTCGGTCTATTAATTCTACTTTCAAGGTTAGATTTCCTCCTAATGAAAAAGGATTATCAGGATCTGTTACGTCTTTAAGATTGGCCTTGGTAATAAATTCGCCGAATTTATTATCTTCATCTGCAACGTTAACTCCTAAAGACTGTATTGCATTTCCTTTAATTTGGTAAGCATGTACACCATCTGCTTCTAATCTTCTAAAAATGATATTCATATGCCCTCTTAGCCTTTTTCCTTTTTTATTGTATTTTACATTAAAGCCAAAATTAGCTTTTAAACCAGGGGTAGAAGCATATTGCCCAGCAGAATTTTCGGGCATTATAAATCCTCCTCCAGTTATAAAGTCACCAACAGGTTTATATACGGTAACTACAACATCGTCTGTACCATCATTTCTAGTGTAATAATTGTTTACTACAATACCAACTGTAACAGAAGCAGAAGTTTGATTTCCAAGATTTACTACCCAATCAAAACTCACCGTTCCTGTTGTAGGATCGCTTGGGTCAAATAGATCAACTACCGGAAGCCAACCTGAAATATCTCCTCCAGCTCTATCTACAAATTTCACGCTTGCATTTCTTATATCTCCTGCATCAGGATCTGGATCTGTAATGGTGATATCTTGAATATTTGCACTTAGTATTACTGTAGCTACATTCGAATTAGGAGCAGTTGCTTGAAACAAATGTCCTGTATATTCAACAATAGCATCTTCTGGAGTAATTGTTAAAGGCGTCGTTGGATCTGTTATCGTATAATTAGGATTAACAACCCCTCCAAATACAGCTTCTACAGTATGAACACCAGGTGCCATTTGTCCGTTAGATGGTTGTGATGGCGTTTCTAATAAAGGTGCGTCGGTAAGAGTCCCTACTAAATCATTTCCTACTATAGATAATGGAACAGTTCCCATAAATTGTGTACCTACATAAAAAGAAACTTCGGTAGCTGCTTGTCCAGCTCCAGCACAATTGCCAGCAGTTAAAGTCGCTTCAAAAGTTACTAAATCACTATACTGTTGCGGATTGGGAGCTACCGTTACACTTGATGTTGTAATGATATTATCCACTGTAATTATAGTAGTACAAGTATCAGATTGCCCGTTACCATCATCTACCGTCCAAATCACGGTGGTGGTGGTTCCAAAATATAATTCTACCCCTGCAATAGTATTCGTATTGTTTAAGTCATTAGTTATAATTCCTGAACAGTTGTCTGTAAATGTAGCATCATATTCTGTCCCTTTTACCGTATAAGTACAAAATCCTGCATCGGTACTTATAGTGTCGTCTGCAATACATGCTATCACTGGTGCTATATTATCCTCCACTGTAACCGTAGCGTCACAAGTAGCTGTATTTCCGTTTATATCGGTCGCTGTGAGTGTCACGATGTTCGGCCCTACATCGGCACAGGTAAAGTTGTTCGGAAAAACCGATAAGACGACAGGTCTATCTGGGTCGAAAGAGCCATTGTCTATATCAGACGGTAAAATGGTCGCAAAACCGTTTGCATCAAGTTGCTTTGTAATGTCTTTGCAAATTACTGTTAAAACAGGATTGAACAAAGGTGCTTCCCAAAGTCCTCTTCCAAAAGTTCCTGCTCTAATTAGTTCATTACTTTCATTAATCTGAAGATCATAAATAGGCACATTGGGTATTCCAGTTTCATACAGCATCCAAGGTATAAAGTCTGAAGAAAAATAAACCCCTACATCCATACCCACATATATCGAATCATCTGAGGCACCAGGGCGATTGTCTATGTCTGAACTTAAAGCGGGAACATTAGGTAAAGTACCTGAAACATTTGTCCAGCTGGCTCCCGCATCGTCAGAGTGATATACCTTTTCACCTGCAGTATACCCTCCTAATGTAATCCAGACTTTGTTTGCATCGTCCGGATCTATTGTGATAGATGTAATTGTTAGGTTTGGCCATGGCCCTGTTATCGTACTCCAATTAGAACCAGTATCAGCTGTGGTTTGAAGATTGGAGCCAGCCGCTGCATATAAACGTGCCGGATTATCGTCCCCTACAGCCAAGGCATTGCCTACACTTGACCCAATATTTGACCAGTTTGCGCCTGCGTCTGCACTTCTACGAATTCCATTAATATATCCACCATAAATAATTTCTGGAGTATTGGGATCCATTTCATATTTTGTGATAAATGGACCTGATGCACCGGCGGGGCTTATATTAGTACGTGTTGCACCACCATCAGTAGATTTCCATAAAACACCGCGTTGCCAGCTGGAATAGATGATGTCCGGGTTATTGTAGTCAATCATGCATCCACCTCCATCGGCACCATTAATATGCTCTATGAGCGGATTTCCTACATATTTATTGGTGCCATTATCTTGTGTTCCTCCTATAATAATATTGGGATCTGATTCAATACCTGTGATATCGTAAAACTGCATAATGGATAATCCATCCCATATGGTAGACCAATTAAGGCCATCGTCTGTACTTACTGAAATGCCACCATCGGTTCCTGTGTATAAATTATTGTTAAGCGGATTATACACCAATTCATGAACATCGGCATGGGTATATTCGAAGGCAATAGGTTGCCTCCAATCCCAATGTGTTATTCTGATCATAGTAACCCCACTGTCTGTCGATCTGTACGTATTGATGCCACCAGTATTTACAATGCTGGCATCTTCTGGAGACACAGCAATTGCTAAATCGTAAGATCCTTGGCTTCCAGTACCACCCCCGTTTAAGTTGCCTCCTAATATATTTGGCGTATTGGTTTGCTGCGAAAAACTATCGCCACTATCTGAAGATAAAAAGAGCCCTCTAAATTGTCCCGCCGGTAACGCCCCAGATGCAGAACTTGCCAACACATATACTGAATTTGCACTCGCTGGAGATACCGCTAGCTCTAAACGATTCTCTCCAGTTGTTAATCCTGATGTTGTTTCGGTAAAAGTATCTCCAGCGTCTGTAGACTTATAAAATCTATTGCGGGTTGTAGCATATACTATGGAGGGGTCTCCTGGCTTAAACTCTACATCCCTAAAATTACCTGTCTGAACAGTCGTAAAAGTACTCCAACCATCGGTTGTTTTTAGCAAGCCTGCTATAGTTGTCGCGAACATTATATCTGGATCTGTAGGATGCATGAGTAATTTATATCCTTTGATAAAATCTTGTACTGCCAAGGTATACCCTGTTGCAGCCCACGTACTACCTCCATCTGTTGATTTTAGGATACCGATTGACCAAGTTCCTTGATTTGGTGCTCCATCTCCGTCTCCGGTGAGGATATACATGGTCTCTGGTGTGTTATGATCTATAGCAATTCCTGAAACTCCAGTACGTGTTATAAAATCTGACATAGAATTCCAAGTGGCAGCATTGTCTGTGGTTTTCCAGAGCCCTCCGGCCGGTGTTCCTAAATAAAATGTATTTTGGTCTGTAGGGTGAAATGCAATAACATTTACGCGGCCCAACCCTTCCAGATAACCTCCAGTTCTTACAACACTAGTAGGTCCTAAGGGTTGCCATGCTCCTACCATACGATTTCTATTTCCAAGTTGAGGCATTGTAGCTTCTGCTACCTGCATTGACATGGCATTAAAATTTTTCTTAATTAGGTTGTCAGGACTCACATATAATTTCATTTTGTGAAGCCATCGTTCATATTGCTTATAGCCACTACCCCTGCCCTTATCATTGGTTTCGTAGTAGGCGTCTGCAAGTGCTACAACCTCCTGAAGGGTTGTATTTTCGTTTGGATTGTTAATTAGTTCGCGAAAGTCTTGCGAATAAACTTGCGAACTTCCAAAAAAAGAAAAACAAAAAATGATAGTTAAACTTAATAAGGAAGAAAGGATTGGTGATGTTTTTGATTTCATAATTGAAAAATTTAAACTGGTTAGTAATTAAATGTTAGTTAAGTTATAAGAATTTGGAGAGACAGTTAAGGTAATTAATTATCTTACTTTCAGATATTTAAAGTACTGAATATAATAAATTAATGAAACGTTTATAATATTATTAGATTAAATACTTGTATTAATCGCCCATCAACAATTGCCCTGAAAATTTCTAAACTATAAATTAATATTCTAGAAAAATTAATCCTAATTTTATTTTTAGATCTGTTTAAAATTGTAAGGATATTGGAGATTTAATCATTAGCAACAAGTAAGATAACTAATACAGAACCACAACCTATAACCTATTAAAAATACTTTTTAACTAATTAACAATTAAATAGTTGGGAGATATAAAATAATGAGTTACCTTTTGTTTCCATAGAAATTTATCACAAATTAAAAACATTTAAAATGAAAACAATTAGACTAGGTGATGAAGCCCCCAACTTTAAAGCGCTATCAACCGAGGGAGAAATTAATTTTCATAGCTGGCTAGGCGACAGCTGGGGAATTTTATTTTCTCATCCTGCGGATTATACCCCTGTTTGCACAACTGAATTAGGAGTTGTAGCAAAATATAAGGAAGAGTTTGATAAAAGAAATGTAAAAGTAATTGCATTAAGTGTAGATGGAATTAAATCCCATTATGGTTGGATTAAAGACATTAACGAAACTCAAAACACCACAATTAATTTTCCTATTATCGCAGATGAAGATCGAAAAGTAGCTACATTATACGATATGATTCATCCCAACGCTGATGATAAACTGACAGTACGCTCAGTATTTGTAGTTGACCCAGATAAAAAGGTAAAATTAATGATTACTTATCCTGCATCTACAGGTAGAAATTTTGATGAATTACTCCGTGTAATAGATTCATTACAATTAACTGCTTACCATAAAGTAGCTACTCCTGTTAACTGGAATAATGGAGATGATTGTGTTATAGTTCCATCGATTACAAATAAAGAGATTCCGAGTTTATTTCCAAAAGGATATAAAGAAATTAAACCTTACCTTAGAATTACACCACAACCCAACTGGAATTAATATCTTATAAAACAGATTAAAATTAAATAAAAACGAATAGTGTCTATCATTGATAATGAGGATATTGTTCTCTTCATAGTAAAATTTCAAGAATCATTTATTTTCATTCCCTAATGAAAAAAATACTTCTGGAAATAAGAAACCCACAACGTTAGTTGTGGGTTTCTTTTCATTAATAAAAATATGAAACAAAATTAGTTAGTTTATAATTGAAATCGTTCCATTCCAAATAAATTAGAACAATTAGCGGTAAAACTATAAGTTCCTAGAGGTAATTTGTTGAAATTTCCTCCAGTTCTAAGGTCTAAATAATCGGGTGTGGAACTCCAATAACCTGTAAAAGACGATCCCCAACGCCTGTTTAATTTACTGTTATAGTACCACAACCCAAACCATTATTAATCCTATTCTAAATTTGAATTTATAAAGTAATATCATTTTTACAAGATTTACAATACTCAATTTGAGTATTTTTAATATAATGTTCGACTATAACATAAAATTAAAGTGAAATCTTATTCATTTTTAACAGGGCAACCAATTCCCCTGTGGAAGATATGTTGAGCTTTTTAAGAATATTTCTTCTGTGGGTATCTACAGTATTTGAAGAGATAAAAAGTTTTTCGGCTATTTCTTTACTGGAATTATTTAAAACCAATAAGCGGATAATATCCCGTTCTCTATTTGAAACACCATCGGTTAAAAGTTTTTGAGAATAGTTATTAAAATATTTAGTTTCATATTCTTTGTTATCATTCAACAATTTAGCCGATGCACATACATCCATTTTAATCTGGTGATGTAAAACAGTATAATGCGCCAAACCAATAATAGGTTTGTTTTCATTATCAAATTCTAAGGGAGTGGTGTTTTGAATGATATTTACATATTCCTCCTTGCTATTTTTAAACCGATAATTCCATGTATAACTCATTTGTTGTCTTTCCGTAAAAGACAATTCATTAATCGTAAAATTCATCAAATCGTTTAAAACAGATAACCAAGGCTCAATATCATCTGGGTGAATTCTACTCCAAAAATAACGCATCCCTTTTTCTTGCATAACTGACGCTTGTATGCCTAAGCAAGAAAACATATTTTTACTCACATATTCAAACGAAAGGTTTTGAGTATTGGTAAGGCAGAAAAAAGTGGAATTATAAGGTAAAAAAACATCCAATTCAATAATTTTCTTGATGTGCTCCTCTAGAGAGGAATGTCCATAAGATTCAAATATTTTATGATAGGTGTTTTTTATTTTTTCAGAATTCAAATTTGGTTCTTTATTGTTGGTCTCTAATATAATATAATTCTTATCACTATTTAGCAATCACTATTTTCAAAATCTTTTCATAGCCAATCTCCTTAAAACTGCTTATCACCAAATCTGCACTAGTATATACCTGGTTTTTGGAATGCGGACTTTTAAAGCCTACACAAAATATACTAGCAGCATTAGCGGCGGCAATACCATTGGTAGAATCTTCAATCACCATACATTCCTCTTTGGCAAAACCCGAAGCCTTGGCAGCCTTTATAAATATTTCTGGATGTGGTTTGGAAGCTTTTAAATCTGCACCACTCAGTTTAGCAATAAAATATTTATTTAAATCGAACTTATCAAATACATTATTGATGGTTACCATAGAAGCAGAAGATGCCAATACTAAGGTAAGTCGGTTTTTATGATAGTCTTTTATAAGTTCAAAAACACCATCGATTAAAGTTAGGCCATCGTCATTAAAAAAAAGTTCCTTAAAAAAATCTCTTTTTAATTGCACTAAGGTTTCTGGGGCTTCTGTTAAATTAAAAAGGGTGCAAAGTTGCCTACAAATACTAATGGTAGATTGCCCAGTAAAAGATTCATATAAGGCATCGGTCACCGTAATATTTACAGCAGCAAACATTTTAAAATAGGCTTTGCAATGTAGGGGTTCGGTATCTACAATTACCCCATCCATATCGAATAAAACGGCTTTTAGCATTTATATTTTTTTTGCGAAGATAAAGGGCTTTAGGAAATCGTAACTTAAATTATTAATTACTTTTACCTTCTCCCGACTGATTGGCAATCTTCATAATCTCCTTTAGTTTTTCTTTGCGGGTCGCTTCTTCTTTTCGTAATTTATTCTTTTTACGATCCATAAGCTTGGTGTGTTTCGCTTTATTACGAGTGTTTTTCTCTTTTCCTTTTTTCCCCATAGGTTTCTCAAAAATAAAGAAAAAACATGGAATTATCACTCCCCCTAGGCCTAAAGAAAATGGTGGTAAATTTAAATAAATGGTATTACTTTAGAGGAATGTATAAAACTCTACTTCTGTTTATTTTAATAATAACTAATCCCCTCTTTGCCCAAAAAGATAGCATTCCTGCACAAAAAAAAGAAAAAGCCTTTGCCATAGTCCCCTTGATTACCTCTACCCCATTGATGGGGGTTGGTTTTGGGCTAACCACTTCCTATTTATATCAAGGAGATAAAAGTCAGGCTTCAAAATCTCAATTAAATGCTGGCGGGCAATACACCACCACCGAGAGTTATTCGGTATTTGCCACCAATAACCTATGGCTGCGGGATAATAAATTTCGCTTGGTGACCATGCTTTCCTATTCGGGGATCAATAATGAATTTGAAGAAGATGGGAATGATATAGAATATAATATCAATACGACCCTATTTTCTCAATTGCAGATGATGCGAGTCTATAAAAATATTTATGCTGGGGTTCCCTTGTATTATAAAAGAATCACCTACAGGGCCAATAACGAGAATGGGGAAGATTTTATAAGAGAAAATGGTATTGAAGACGAACGTACGGGAGGTTTTGGTATGGCAGGATCTTACGATTCTCGTAAAAACAAATACTATCCTACCAACTCCCTATTTATCACCACACGCTGGGATTTTTTTCCAGAGTGGCTGGGAGCGGTACAAGATTATAATAAGGTGATCATAAATGCACGAGGCTATATCGATGGTTTTACCCGAGAAGATGTGTTAGCGATGCAGCTCTACGGAGAATATGCTTCTTATTATGCGCCAGATGCTGGCCTACCTGCCATCTCTGGGAAATCTATATTACGTGGTTTTCCACAAGGGCAATTAAAGGCGAGGTATATGACGGGCGGCCAAGCAGAATACCGTTATACCATTGGGCAGAGTCGGTTTAGAGCTGTAGGCTTTTTTGGAATGGTGAACCTAGCGGGAGGTTCTTATGGGGATGGTGTTAATTCTAGAGATGATGATGGTTGGTATAATGCGGTTGGGCTTGGTGCTCGTTATAAATTACAACAAGTAACGGGGGTGGATATTCGTTTGGATTTTGTACGCACTAGTTTGAATGATTATTCTGTATATCTTAAATTGAATCAGGCTTTTTAAATAGGCTGCATTGATATAATACAAAACATAAAAAAAGTCTATCACATGTATATGTAATAGACTTTTCATTTTAAAACTTAATTTGGTCGTATTTTTTTACAAATTCTTAAAAACCTCACATTCTTCGGAATCGTACCACTAAACTAGAACTACTTTGCTTAAATATAAAAGGAAAAACACCCTTTATAATTAAGAAAAAGCCTTGATTTCTACTTAACACTGTCTAAATATTTACTTTAACAATATAGTTTCACTTCAATTCGATACTTCGGCAAGCTCAGTACAGGCAAGCTCAGTGAGCGGCTCAGTGACCTAATTCGCAATGACGTAGACATTCTCAGAAATTCGTTTAAAATTTAATGTAAAAAAGCACCCTTTTTACATTGGATGCTTTTTCAAATTTAATAAAGAGGTATTAAAAATAACCGCCTTTTCGGAGCAAAAACTTTTTAATTTTTAATGATTTTCTTAACCTCTTCGCCCTTTTCTGTTGTGATTTTTAAGAAATACACTCCATTGTTCAAGTCCGAAATGTTGATCGATACCTTTTCGCTATTTGAATCTATTGAATGAATGGTTTTTCCTTGCAAGTCATAAATAGTTACCGCATTAATATCAGACCCCGCTTGAATTGTTAGTAGGTCTTTTGCTGGATTTGGATATATGGAAATATTAGTACCAATTTCACTATCATTAACACCTAGTATTTGAAATGCAGTGTTTGCTTCATTGGTTTCGATAGGCAAATTATAATCAAAATATATTGCTGCTGTTGCAGATACAATATCTGTTAAACTTAATTCCTCTAGAGTTTCCACTTTTAATAGAATGTTTCCATGACCTCCTGTATCCAAATTGATCATCGGAAAAATAAATTCGACCCTACTGTTAACTATGTTAATATCTACAAGATGAGATGCGTTTAAAACACGTAAGGTATTAATATCAAAGTCTTCTGGGTTTATATCAACTACCACAACTATATTTTCGGCTGGAGAGTTTCCTGTGTTTTCGAAATTGATCACATAATGAAGGTATTCTCCAATCATTTCGGCAGGAATAAGATCTCCTTGGATACAAATAATATTATTTGGGTCGTAAGAACCTACCACAATTTGATCGTAATCGAAGATATTATCGTCTGGGAATTCATCTCCTGCAATAGGATTTACCATACCTACAAAAGACAATACATCATCAATATTTACTGGAGGGTTGTCTGAAGGACTATTAACACTTAAAATAATATTTACGCTTTCATTTTGAAAAGGCTGCAGATCAGAAAAATTAAAAGTTAATGAGCCTGAACTTTGAACATCTGGACTTGTTGAAGCCGTAACAAAATCTAAAATAGCTTCATCATAAGTAAACATCGCCTCTCCAGATATAGTTTGATTTCCTTTGTTTTTACATACTAATTGATAGGTTGCTTCAAACCCTGGTCTGGCAGGAATAATTGGAGCAATGACTACTTCTAAATCAGGATGAACACCCTCTGCTGTAACACAAAAATCTTGAATGCTAGTACTATTATCTATTATTGGAATTACAACATCTGCTGGGGATGGACTCACCGTATAATAGCTAGGATTTTCCAAAATTGGAATAAGAGTATAGGTTCCTGTTTCCCCTGTATAGATAGTATATTGCCCCTGAGTGTTTGTAAAAAATGTAGAGTTTGTGGAGTTCCCATCTAGATCCAAATTTATAGCCATATAAGGAATAGTAAGATCTAGCTCCCCACAACCATCTGTATCTTCATCAAACTTTGTAATTCCTGTAATCGTATTATAATCTCCCCCGGGTTGAAAATTACAATAAGAATTAATGTTTACATCGGCATCTAGCCATTGTTGAATGTCGGCTATTTGAAAGTCGTCTGCACAGATATATTCTAAACTAGGATTATTTGAATCTAACCAGTTCTCCAACCAACTCCCAGACCCCATATTACTACTTTCATCACTGCCATTTTTTATAAAAACAGTGGCCAAATTTGGATTATTAGTAATGATAAGCTCTGTTAAGTTGATATTATTATTGCAATCCAATAGGGTTAAATTGTTGTTATAGCAACGTAACGTAGTTAAAGCAATATTGTTGGAAACATCTAAAGCGCTAAGTAGGTTACCACCACAATCTAAAAATTCAAGATTTTCAAATGCTTCTATCCCTGTTAAATTGGAAATAGAGGAATCAAAAAGATTTAAGCTTGTAATAATCAAAGCTTCACTTTCTTGTATTTCGCCATCGGTATTGGTATCTACCCCCAATTCAATTAATTTATTTTTAAAATTAGCATCGGGAATGTCCACTATTTGTGCATTTGTGATGCCGGTAACCAATAGTAACATTAGGATAATATTTTTCATGTTTTTTAATTTTTAATAAACTTAATACACTTTATTCGATATAGAATACCTCAATGAGTAAGTGATGGATGTTACTTAGAATTCGCTACATCGATTTTAATATTTCTTTTAATCGTTCTCTTTTCCGTTGTGAAATTGGCAAACGACTTCCATCTTCCATGACCACATATCCTCCATCTCTTTTTATATACGACTTTAAAAAATTCAGGTTGATTAAATGCGATTGGTGAATTCTTTCAAATTTATGCGGAGTTAATAATTCCTCGTATTCTTTTAAGGTTTTCGAAATTAAAACGGGCTTGTTATCTTTAATATAGAATTTGGTGTAGTTGTCGGTACTTTCGCATCGAATAATATCGCTGATATCGAACAAATGAATTCCATCGGAAGTGGAAAGTGCAATGCGTTTAAAATTATCTACCTTTTTTCTGATATTTTCCAATAATAAATCAATGTGTGAATAATCATTTCGATTTTCAATCACCGATTCTATTTTTCGGATCACCTTTTGTAATTCTTCTGGATCTACTGGCTTTAATAAAAAATCTAAAGCACTAAACCGAAAAGCCTTAATCGCATATTGTTCATGTGCAGTGATAAAAACAATATTGGTTTTTATAGTATCGTTTTTTGCTGCTAACTTTTCTAAAATATCAAATCCAGTCCCATCATTTAATTGAATGTCTAGAAATACCACCTGTGGTTTTAGTGTATCCATAGCTATAATCCCAGTAGCCACACTATCTGCCTCACCAATTATATTAATTGAAGGAGCAAATCGGTGAAGGAGCCCTTTCATCCCTTCCCGAAGATTTTCATCATCGTCTATCAATAAGGCTTTTATCATAAGGTTTTTAATGCTTTAAAATTATTCATCTATATATTGTAGTGGTAATTGCAAAACCACTTTGGTACCTATAATTTGTTTCTTATCCGTTAATTCTTCTATGGCAATGGTAGCATTTTTCGAGGTGGAAGCTGATATCATTTCTAATCGTTTTTCTATAATCCCCAAAGCCATCGATTTATGAGCCAGTACCAAATTTTCTTTATTCTGTTTAGATTGATTGATGCCAATACCATCATCCAATATCTCACAAATCAAGGATTCATTAGCTATTGAAAACTCAATAGTAATCGTTCCAATTTCCTTTTTAGGAATTACCCCATGGATTATTGCATTCTCGATAAAGGGTTGAATTAGTAAAGGCGGCAAAGCCACATCATCCTCAATCTCTTTGTCTTTTTTGATTCTAAAATTAAATTTATTATTAAAGCGAAGTTGCTCTAGCTCTAAATAATTTTGCAAACTTTCTATTTCTTTATCTATAGGAATTAGCGACTCTTTTGAGTATTCTAAAGTTAATCGCATCAGTTTCGAAAATTTGGATAAATATTTTATGGCCGAATCTGTACTATTTTGAACAATAAAACTGGAAATAGATCCCAAACAATTAAATACAAAATGTGGATTCATTTGTAAATGCAAGGCTTTTTGTTCATATACTGCCAATTCTTTTTGAAGTGTTAGGTTTCTTTTAAGCTGATTTCTATTATAGATTAAAACCCCAATTCCGAAAAGCAGAAAAAGTATAAATGCGCCAAAAAACAGTTGAATTCTTGAACTTTTGGCTTCTTCTAGTAACAATAGTTCTCTCTTGTCATTTTCCTCTTTTTGAAGCAATTCTTTTTTTTCAAATTCGTACTTCATCGTTGCTTCAACAGATTTACGAATATCGTTTTCTTTGACTAAACTGTCCTTTACACTGCTATATTTTTTATAATGCGCTAAGGCTAAAGTTATATTTCCATGTTGCGCATAGATATCACTTAATAATTTTTCGGAAATTACTTTTTGTTCCAGTACATTTATTTCAGTAGCCAAATGCAATGCTTTATTCGCCATCTCTAAGGCTTGATTATTATTATTTTGTTCAAAATGAAATTCTGCTAAATGAAGATAGGTATCTGTTAATCCAAACTTATCATTAAAACTTTCGAAGGTTTGCATGGCATTTTGCCAATTTTCAATTGCTAAATGATTCTGATTTCTGGCTTTATAATAAGCCCCCATATTGTTATACCATTCTCCTAATGCCCGAGGGTTTGGGTATTTTTCTATATTTTTTTTAGCAAGGATGTAGTATTCAAAAGCGGAATCTAATTTTTTATCTTTTAAATAGATATTGGCAATATTGGTTAAGGTGATCCCAATATTAGGATCCTGTAGTTTCTCTTGAATTTTTAACGCCTTGGTAAAATAAATAAACGCTTTTGCATCTAATAATTGCGATTTATATACTACCCCAATATTGTTATAGATTTTTGAACTCTGGCCTTCATCATTTACTTCTTCATATATCTTGACCGATTTAAAATAATACTGCAATGCTTTTGAATAATTGCTCTGTTCAGAAAACACAATACCCATATACCCATAGGTTTTTGCAATGCCTTGACTTATTTTATTTTCATCGGCATCTAAAACTATTGTCCCTTCAAATATTGTTTTAGCCCATACAAAATGGTCCAGCGCTTTTTGATAGTCACCAAAAATAAGATAAGCAGTACCCATATTTAGATAAGCACTTCCTTCTTCAACTTTATAATTATTCTCTTTTGCTAAATCCAGTGCTTTGTTACCAAAATCCAACATTTTATCTGGATCACTGTATTTATACTGGTTCGAGATAGTATTAAATAGTTTTGTTTTATCTAGATTAGAAGTACTCTTATCAAGTCTATTTATTAAACTATCTAATACAGGCTCTTGTCCACTAACAGTTCCAGAAAATACTAAAAGAAAATATAGAACGAATTTTAATCTCATTTTTTATTTTTAAAAAAACGAATATAATAATAAGTCCTTTACTTATAGATTACAGATTAGAATTTGAGGCTTATGAATGAGAATTTGATAGTGATTCTATCTGTAAAGCAAAAATTATCCAAGAAATAACAATAACAAGCTTCAGTTTGTTCGGTATTTTGTTTTCTCTTTCACATACAAAAGCAAGCTTTTGACACTCTTTGTGATATTAGGATTCACTCCCTTTGCTCGTGCATCCCAACAAGTAATCCTGGGCAAGCATAGAAACCTCAACAAACCGCGATTTGTTCGGTTTTTTTTACCTCAATGCTAGGATTCACTCGCTTTGTTCATGCATCCCAAAATGGTAATCCATTGCAATCTTAGAAACCTCAACCCCGCTAGTGCGGTGTTGGGTTTTTTGTTTTTTTATTTCGCTTACAAAAGCTAGCTTTTGACGCTCTTTTAAAAACAAAAAACCCACAACTTTCGTTGTGGGTTTCCTTTTGCGGAGAAAGAGGGATTCGAACCCCCGGAGGTGTGACCCTCAACAGTTTTCAAGACTGCCGCATTCGACCACTCTGCCATTTCTCCTTTAGCGGTGGCAAATATAAAACCCTTTTTTTAGTATATAAAATTTTAGAGCCTAATAATTCATAAAATATTTATCCTAAAACTCCACATTTAAAAGTTGCCCGCTTAATTGCAACAATTCCAACTCTATGAGCTTGGTTTCGTATTTGGTATTGGTTAAATCGGTTTGGGCATTTAGTAAATTAACTTGCGCCAATCTGAAGTCGATCGAGTTTATTTGCCCCAATTTGTATTTTTCTACCGAGCGTTCAAAGTTATTTTTATTGGTAAGCACATTTTTCTCTTGAGATTTTAAAATAAACAGCTTATTGGTATACTCCTCACTGGTATTCTTTAAAATATTCGCTAGGGTTTCAAATTGCTGCTGCTGTAAAATTTCTTCACTATCCAAGGCTATTTTGGCATTGGCTACTCTGGTTTTAGTGCTTCCGCCATCAAATAGATCCCAAGAGACATTAAGCCCTGCTCGTAATCCTGTTACCGTGCTTTTTGCGAAAAATGAGGTGGCGGGGTTGTCACTTTCATTCCAGCCATAAGATCCTGAAACCCCTACTCTAGGTAAATAGTTTCCTTTATTGGCACGTATATTATATTCGCTAATCATAATATTTTTTTCTTGCTGCTGTAAGACCACATTATTGGCCAAAGAAAGAGAAAGCAAATCATCATAAGACAAAAGCGTAAGAAAATCTACTTCTGTTTCTACCTCAAAATCTCCTTCTATTTGTATTCCTAAAATAATATTTAAATCCCGTTTCGAATTGATATACTGCTGTCGAGTATTGATATAATTAATACTATCGTTATTTATATCTACCTCAGCATTTAAGAGTTCCAATTTTGTGGATTGTCCGTAATCGTTTTGATATTGTATTCGCTCTAAACGAAGTTTCGAAATCTCTAAGGTTTGTTTTAAATTTTCGGTATTCTTAGACAAACGAGCAATCTGAAAATAAACGGTAAATAATTGCAAGTAGGTGTTTTCTATAGTTTCCCTAGCCTGCAACTCAGTTAAATTGTGGCTCTCTTTTAGTATCTGATAATCGTATTTTCTACCCAAACCATCAAAAAGCGTATAATTTAAATCTAAGGAAGCATTATAAGATTTAGTTTCCGCACCTGTAACAGATGTTGAGGTCCCATCTTGCCGTTCGATATCCTGATCGCTAATATCATAATTAGCACCTCCATTGGCAGATAGACTGGGCAGATACCCCGAATTATAAATACTGGAATTGTTCTTAGCAATGTCCACGGAATTCTCTGCTATCTTAATCCCATAATTATTTTCTAAGGTAATGGCTATGGCTTCCTTTTTGGTTAATATTCTTTGTGCTGTTCCCGTAAAAGAAAACAGCACAAAAACTACTCCTACTGCTATTTTAGTGTAATTCATCATTCTCATAGTTTTGTTCGATAATAGCTCTTTCTACTTCTTCATTAGTCACCTCTTTACCCGTTCGCATCCATTTAATAAATACTTTAATTGAATTTGATACCGATAACATTAATGGTAACATTACTAAAGTTAAAACGGTTGCGATTCCTATTCCGTAAGAAATTGAAACTGCCATAGGTTTTAAAAATTGAGCTTGCCTACTTCCTTCTAATAATAATGGTGCTAAACCAGCAATGGTTGTCAAAGAAGTTAAAAATATCGCTCTAAAACGAGATTTTCCCGCTTGTATTAAGGCTTCATTATAGGGAATTCCTTCCTTAAGATAGGTGTTAAACTTTCCTATTAACACCAAGCCATCGTTGACCATAATACCTATTAAGGCTATAATTCCCAACCAAGACAATATGTTTATTTGAAATCCATGTACAAAATGCCCAAAGGCAACGCCTATTAAACTAAAAGGAATCATTAACATTAATAATAGTGGCTGACTATAGGTTCTAAAAGTAAAAGCAATTACAATATATATTAATAATAAAATGATGGGACCTACTAATTTTACTGAACCAATAGTTTTGGATGCTTCCCTATTCTGTCCTTCATAAATCGCTGAAACGGTAGGGTATTTGGATGTAATTTCGGGCATAATCGTCGCTCTAATATCATCCAATACATCGGCAGCGCTATCGTCTGGTGATTTTAAATCTGCTGTTACTTGAATTTCTCGTTTCCCTTCTAGATGATTAATCGCAACATCTCCACGTTCAATTTGATAAGTTGCTATTTCAGAGAAAGGCACTTTAGTCCCCAAAGGGGTATTGATCCACATATCGTCTAAATCTTTAATAGAAGATCGATCATTAATTTGATAACGCACCCAAACTCTTATTTCGTCTTGCCCTCTTTGAAAACGTTGTGCTTGAAATCCAAAAAATCCTGCACGTACCTGTGTCATAACACCTTGAAGGTTTAAGCCTAGCATATACGCCTTATCCTTTAACTGTACTTGTATTTCTTTTATTCCAGCTGGATCATTATCTGAAATGTCTTTTAAAATAGGATTCGTTAATAAATTTGCTTTTAGTTCTTGTTTTGCTGCTTTTAATTCTTCAATATTATTTCCTAATAAAGAAACCGCAACTGGACTACCGCCAAAATTACTTCCAGATCCAAATACCAAACTTTCTACTCCATATATTTTTCCTGATAAATCTCGTATTCTATTAGTCACTTCTTGCGAAGTTAATTCTCCTCTTAATTCTCCTGGTAAAAGATTAATGGTAAGTGTCGCATTTGAGGTTCCTGGTCCAATACGTTTAATTACATTTTGTACTACTGCCTCATTATTAAAATCATTTTTATCGTATTGTTCATTTACGATCCATACTTTCTCTTCAATTCTAGATATAATGGAATCTGTAATTGCTTCATTTGTTCCTTGAGGCATTTTTAGCGTTACTGAAATACGATCACTTGCAATTCTTGGAAAAAAAGACATCCCAACTATTCCACCACCAATTGCCCCAATACTAAAAATAAATAATGCAATGGGAATAGCAAATCCTAAAAATTTATTTTTAAGAAAATATCGCAAATAGGGCACATAAAATTTATCTCTAACTTTCATTAACCATTTATCGGCTGCTTTGTTTACCTTCCTGAAAAATGCATCTACTTTATTTACTTTTCTATCTTTACCTTGCAATGCCTTTGAATGTGCCACGTGAGCAGGCAAGATAATTAGAGCTTCAATCATTGAGACCAATAGGGTAAGTATTACCACTATAGAAACCTCAGCGAAAAACTCCCCTATTCTTCCTTCTAAGAAGAAGAAGGTTGAAAATGCAATCATGGTCGTTAATAAGGCGGATACCACGGGTGGTAAAACCTCCATAGTACCATCGATAGCAGCTCTAATTGGGGATTTTCCTTTTTCGTAATGATGGTAAATATTTTCTCCAATAACAATCCCATCATCCACCAAAATTCCGATAACAATAATCATCCCAAAAAGAGATAAAACATTGATAGTAACTCCCATTTGAGCAGCAAAAATGAACATCCCGAAAAAGGATATAGGAATTCCTACTGCAACCCAGAATGCCAATCTCGCATTTAAAAATATAGCTAAGAAAAACAATACTAACAAGACCCCCATTAAAGCATTTTTAATAAGTAAATTGGTACGTTGTTCAAGAGAAATGGAAGAATCTCTTGAAATATCTAATTGTACATTATCGTATTGTTGGTTAAACTTTTCAATGTAGTTTCTTACATCTTCTGCAGAGACAATTAAATCTTCATTATTGGTATTACTTACCGAAATATTGATGGCTTTATTTCCATTTATAAAAATTCTATCTGGAGTTTCAGACCAAGTATCTTGTACATCTGCAATATCTTTTAATCGAATTATGTTTCCGTTGGGTTCTGCCCTAACAATAACATTTAATAATTCGTCTCCGTAATACGAACGATTTCTAGCCCTAATTAAATAATCTTCCTCACTTGTTTTAATATTACCTCCTGTAATTAAAATATTGGTTCTACTTACAGCATTGGCGACATCTTGAAAAGAAAGGTTATATGCTCTTAAATCGTTTTCTCTAACTGATATTGCAATTTCTTCTTCTGGAAATCCAGATATTGAAACTTGTGAAATTCCAGGAATCCCTCTTAGATCATTTTCAACTTCTCTTGCGTATTGCTTTAAAGTGGCCAGTGGGATATTTTCTCCACTTAAGGTAAAACTAATAGTAGGTCTTATACTTTCCACTTTCGCGATAATAGGTGGTTCCATTCCTGAAGGAAATGAAGGAACTCTATCCACAGCATTTTTTACATCCGCCAAAACAACATCAACACTCTTGCCTTTTACTGTTTCTACCGATATCGTTGCGGAATTCTCTCTAGAAACAGAAGTAACTCGATCAACACCTACAATCCCCTTAAGATTGTCTTCAATTTTTAATACTACCCCTTCTTCCATTTCAGAAGGTGAAGCTCCCGGATAAATAAGGTTGATACTAATTAATTTCGAATCTATTAATGGGAAAAATGAAGATTTAATTGATTTTGCTCCAATGAAACCAAAAATGATAAACGCAAGTATTAATACATTTACTGCAACTGGATACTTTATAAAATAGCTTATTATTTTTTTCATCCTTTCTTACTTTTCTACAAATATTTTCACTTTCATCCCATCATAAGCACCTGGTGTTGGTTTTGAAAGAATTAACACATCATTCTCTACACCTTTTATTATAGCTGTATTTGCAGAAAAATAAACAGGATTAACATCAATTAGTTCTAAAACAGAATCCCTAACGATATATATTTTTTTGTTTTCCACCATTAGTTTTCTAGAAATCTCAATAGCGTTCGTTTCGCTTCTTGCATTTAAATCTGCTTCCAAATAAGTTCCTTCTCTTAAATCTTTATGCGCTATTTCAATAAATGCTTTAATCGTTTGAGATGATGCGTCTACTTTACCATTAATTCTAACAATTTCACCGGTGTAGGTTTTCGTTTTTTTAAGGTTATGAAGGTTCACTGTATTACCCAATATTAATAAATCGACAAATTCAGAATTTACAGACACTTCCATTTCATATACACTAGGATCGATAAATTCACCTAACTTTTGACCTACTCTCACTAAGGTACCTGGAGTAACCAAAGCCTCTGTTAAAACACCTTTGTAGGGTGCTCGTAAATTGTATTTACCCAATTTTACTTCTAAGTTTTTTACATTATAATAGGCAGTATTAATGCCTCTTCCAGAAATAAAATACTTTTCTTTTTCAGATTTAGTTTCTGGTAAGACTGGAGTTGATTTATTAACATCAAAACTGCTTAAATAATTTTGCCATTTATTGTACTCATCCGGAAAATCGAATCTTATATCTGGCATCATACCTATGATACTATTATAAAAATTACTTTTTTGAGATTGTAAATTAGCAAAGAATTCATCACTATTAATAGATAATATATTTTCTCTTTTAGTATACGAAGTTCCTGCTTTAAACTCTTTAGAGGAGGGTTTTAAAACCCCTTGAACTTCTGCAAATAAATCAATTTTTCTTTTGGCAGTTAAATTTCCACTAGTAGTAATAATAATTGGGATCTCTTTGTTTTCTACTTTTTCTACAAAAACAGTTTTAACAATTTTATCGAACTTTGGTTTGGGACGCTTTTTATTATCAATTAAATATTTTGCCGTAAAAACAGCTCCTACCAATAAAAAAAATCCTAATATAATGGATAATAGTTTTCTCATGTTTTTAATTATATATGCTCCACGTTGGAAGTAAAATTAGATTGAATTTTTTTTAATATATCGATGATCTGTTGTTTCTCTGTATTTGAAATATTCTGTTCCATGGTTTGGATGATCTTATTAATTATAGGTCCAGACTTTTTAAAAATCGATCTTCCTAAATCTGTTAAAAACACATTATTAATTCGCTTGTCTTCTTGACTTTGCTCTCTAGTAATGTATTTTTTATTCTCCATTTTATGCAATAAACGCGTTAATGAAGATTTATTACGCAGGGTTAAAAAGGCCAGCTCATTTTGATTTAAGCCATCCTGCTCATGAAGTTTTTTTAAAACAATCATCTGCTCCTTGGTTAAATCAATTCCGTGCTCATCTAGGGCTTCCTGCAAATAATATTCTATTATCTTAACCGTCTTCCCTAGCCAAGGTCCTATGGAATTTTCAAAATCAACGATTTCATTTTCTGCGTTCATTTTGCAAATATACATAACAATTCAATTAGTTGCATATGCAACTAATTGAATTGTTTGTTAAAAAAACAGTAAAATTAAATGGTGTGAAATTGCTTGTAAAAGAAAGGCCGTCTAAAAAACCAACTATTTAGACGACCCAAGCACTAAAATCCTAAACCATGACTAGCGCTTTATCAACCTCTTTGTAATAGATCCTGTAATGGTAGAGAACTTTATAAAATACATTCCATTGGATAAAGAGGAAACATTAATTTCTTTTTTGGAGCTATCGATATCGCGTATAACCTTTCCATTTACATCATACATCTGTATGGATTGAATAGCACTGCTATTTTCACTTACTGAAATAAATACTTGTTCCGATGCTGGATTAGGATAGATAGTGATACTTTTATTAGAAATCGAAATCTCATCTACTGCCAAGAAATCATTTACATAATTTCGTTGGTATATTCCATGTCCGTGCGTAGCGATTCTAATTTTTCGATTGGAAGGAGAGTTATTTAAATCGTAAATCATGACGGCTTCTGGCAATGCTTCACTAAAAATCTCCCAAGAACCTCCCCCATTTTCAGAATAATATACCCCTAAATCATTCCCCACATAAATATCGTCTGGATTTAATTCATCTATCAATATGGTATTAGTAGGTACATCTGGTAAACCATTATCTATGGCAAACCAATTGGCACCAGCATCTGTGGTTTTAAATACATGGTCGGATCCAAATCCTGAGAAGGTTGCATAAAGCACATTCTCATCACTTGGGTCAAATTCTAAATCTTTACAAATCCTATCGGGCAAGCCATTGGCTAGTTGGGTGAAACTAAATCCTCCATCTATAGTTTTAAAGATCTTAGCTCCCGTTGAACCATTAGTAGGGTCTGGAGATGTAGATAAATACACAATATCTGGATTCACCGGTGAAATGGCAATATTCATGATTACATTATTACCATCAATAACAACATTAGAAGGTATGGTCCAGTTGGCAGCTGCATCTATAGATTTATGTAAGACTCTTGATCCTGCATACATGATAGCACTGTTGGAAGGAGCAATTTCATAGGGTGCCGAAAAAGCAGATCCACTATTGGGTGGTGCTACCGAAAAGAAATTGTCTCCCCCATTTAAGGATTTAAAAACATTTAAACCTTGAGCCGATCCAAAAACTATTTGATCATCCTCTTGATCTACAGCCGCAGACATCCCATCTCCCCCAATGACTCTCCACCAGGATGGATTTCCTTTATAAATATAGGTGGAATTATCTTGTGCACCAGCTATACAAAAGTTAGGATTAGTAGCAGAACTACCCATATCGGCATACAATTGCAAGGTTTGTAAGCCCCCATTTAAGGTCGTGTAAGGTAATTCTCCATCTTCTGAAACAAAAACACCCCCATCCGTCGCCATAAAAACCTTATTGTTTATAGGGTGATAGTACACTGCATGAATATCGGAATGCACATAATTATCTGCTCCTTCTGGAAATTCGACAGGCACTTCTCCCCAAGTCCAAGAATTTGCTGTTCTTACAGTAAAATCTACCCCATTATTTACCGATTTCCAAGCAGCGATTCCAACATACATCAGCTCATTTGGACTTTCTGGATTAATAACTAGATCATGAGAATACCATCCTTGCCAAGCCGCAATATTTTGGCTATTAATATTGTCCCAAGTAAATCCCCCATTTGTTGTTTTGTATATTCCAGCCGGTGTTGTACTTCCTGTAGTATTCCATGCTTGTATAGATGCATAAATTGTATTTGCATTATTAGGATCTAAAGTTAATTTCGCATTTCCAGACCAAGCTGTAATCAAGCCAGAATCTAGCATCTCATCAAAAGAAACCCCTTTATCTTTAGATTTAAAAATACCACTTAAGTCAGGATCTAAGCCAAAATTAAGGTTCCCATGAGTTACATAAATAAAAGCATCATCATAAGGATCTATTTCTACATCGATACAATTTATTTTATCTAAAATTAAATTCCAAGAAGTACCACCATCTAAACTTTGGAACAAACCATCGGTAGCAGCGGCATATATCTCTTGGGTGTTCTGTGGATTTATTTCTAAATCCTGAACTCCCTTTAGTTCATCCATATCAAATTGAAGGACATGAGACCAAGTAGATCCGCCATCTTCCGTTTTTAAAATTCCTATACCATAGGTTCCACGGGTAAGTCGATTTGCCGTACCCGGTTCTGCATAGCCTACTCCATAAGTTTCTCCTGTACCAATAAACATAACATCTGGATTGTTTGGATCTATAGCTATAGTTGCAACTCCAAGAACTGGAAATCCGGTAGGGACATATTCCCATGCATTTTCCCCAACGCCTTGGGTAGTAGTTTTCCATAATCCACCACTGGCAGATCCCGCAAACATGATATCCTCATCAGTTGGATGAAAAGCCAAACATAATGTTCTACCTCCTATATTTATAGGTCCTAAACTTTCCCATTCCCCATCCAGAACATTTGCACGTTGTTGTTCTGAATACCTTTTTTGTGCGAAAGCTTCCATAAATTTAGAGGATGGAATCTTAGCATTTGGATAAGCTCTCTCGAAAGACCACATATCCATAGCTTGACCAGCACCAGACGTTTTTTTAGTGTGAGTTTTTTGTTTTGCAAAAACCGCATTAGTTTTTTTATTTTGTCTTACAGTAAATATTAATGCGATACTAACTAAAAACAATCCGATTAGTATTAGGGCAAATTTCTTTTTCATAGCAACTTTTTTTTAATACTAACCAGATTGATTTATGATGAATAGCAATTTTGAGTAAATAAAATGGATTATTCCCTTATATAAATAAATCCCGATAAGAGTTTACTTGTAAAGGTAAAAAATAGCTTGCAATTTATAGAATAAAGAAGGTTTGGATTAAAAGCAAAAAGGCCGTAAATACCTTATTTACAGCCGTTATTAAATTATATTAATTACCCTATAATTATTCTTTTATAATTTTACCTGTATGCAGTAATTTTTTTCCATTTTTTAAAGAATAAAGATATATTCCTGAATTAAGGTCGGAAACATCAATTGATTCTTTTACATAAATACCCTCTAAGGATATTGATTTTATCGTTTTTATTTCTTTACCCTGAAGGTTAAAAATACTAAGACTTACTTCTGAAAATGAATAAGATAATTCTCCTTCCAACATAAAACTGGATTGTACAGGGTTAGGATAGGTTTTTATTTTTTCTTGTATAATCGCATTACTTGTGCTTAATATTATTCCACCTTCTTCAATTATAACATACATTTCATTAATCGCAATATCATTGAAGTTTTCGGTTAGCCCTGAAGGCCATACTACTTCAATTTCATCTATATTACTTGCATCTCCTAAACCAAAATGCACGGTATAACTATTCTGACTGCAATAACCGCTAGAGGCTGTAATCTTACGAGTTTGCCATACCTCTTCTCCGTTAATGGTAGACCTAAGCTTGACTTTTGCACCCACTGCAGAAAAGTTGGAAATAGTTCCTTTACAAATTAATTCTACCCAGTTATTCCCTTCCCCAGTATTATGAAATAAAGAATTAGCTTGGTTTTCAGAAAACGTATTTGCTAAAATGATGTCTAACCAACCGTCATGGTCGTAATCTCCAAAAGCACATCCAAAAGTATTACCTGCATGATTTGCAAGATCACTTGAATTATCTTGAGAAAAATTTCCCTGGCCATCATTTATATATACAAAATTTCTTGTTTGACCAGTAAAATAAGCATTGCATACAAATAAATCTAAATCCCCATCGTTATCCATATCTCCAAAAGAAGATCCAAAAGAGCTTCCTCCACCAGAGGCAATTATAGAACCTCCTTGCTCTGTAAATACACCATTATTATTAATAAAAAGTTGGTTGTTCTGCCCGTTCCAGTTCGCTACAAACAAATCGAAATCTCCATCGTTGTCCACATCTGCCCAAGAACTTCCTGCCGAATTATTATTTCCTTCAACTATAGATATATCATTAATTTTTACAAAATTATTAGGTCCATCATTTCTGAAAAGAGAATTTTTTGCATTGCTCTCGTTGGTTAAAAATAAATCGGAATCTCCATCGCCATCATAATCGATCCAATCTACAGAACGTGTTGCTAAATTATCATCGGTAATAGAAAGGTTATTAATTTCTAAAAACAAACCATCTCCTTGGTTTTCAAAATAGGAATTATGCAAATTCAAAAAACTATTGGTAAAATACATGTCCAAATATTGATCGTTATTTATATCTACCCAAGTTCCCATTTCAGAATAAGAATTCACAAGGCATAAAGCACTATCTGGTTCATATGTAAAAGAACCGTCACCATCATTTCTATAAAACAAATTGGGATTTCCTGAACCGCCAAAACCATAGGTAACCACATAGGCATCCAAATCACCGTCATTGTCCACATCTGCAAAACTTGTTCCATCTGACCTACTATTATCTGAAACAATATCATCTGTAGTTATCGTATCAAAAGACCCGTCTTTTTCATTAATATATAGCATATTGTCTTGGCTGCCATAAGGACCATTAGAAAAAAAGATGTCATCCCATCCATCACCATTTACATCAACAAAGTTAGCAGAACGGGATGCAGAGAGGGTAGTTGTTACATCTGGAATATTAGTTTCTTCAAAAGATTGAGAAGAAACATATTGCATAGAAAATAATAAAATGAAGGCAGATAAAAAAGCAGTTATTTTACACATAATTAAATATTTTAGGTATTATATCTACGAATATTTAAAAAATATGGCTTGAAAATTTGTAAATGATATTTTGGACATAGAAAATGATATAAAGCATATTTATTTTGATATAGGTTCTAAAAACCATTTTATTGAAAAGAGTAGATTTTGTTAGATATCATAAATCAGGTACTTTATATCTTATTTTGAATTATTGTAGTCATTTTTTGCTAAATTGACCAACTGTTGAATTGTTCTAAATAGCAATTGAAAACTATAAATTTGGAATCAAAACTAAAACCCATTAAAATACTTGTTGCAGATGACGAAGCGTTGGCTAGAAAACGTATCGTAAGATTCTTATCAGAAAGTACATACCAAATAACTATTTTGGAAGCTAGTAATGGCAAGGAAACCATTATTTCGCTAAGCAACGATTTTCCAGATCTTGTCTTTTTAGACATTAAAATGACGGATATGACCAGTTTCGATGTCTTAAAAAAAATACCAACTCAAAACATTCCAATCATCATTTTTGTAACTGCTTTTAATTCCTTTGCCGTGAAAGCCTTTGAAGTTAGAGCTATCGATTTTCTATTAAAACCTTATAAAAAAGAACGTTTCTTTAAAGCACTAAATCGGGGTATTGAGCAATTGGAAATGACAAACCGCAAATCATTTCAGAATAAAGTATCGGAATTAATGCAAGATTTTGATTCCACAAAATGGGAAGACAAAGAAGTCCCTAATTATCTAGAACAAATTGTTCTTAAATTAAACAAAAAGTATTATTTCGTTAAAACCAAGGACATAAAGTATATTAAATCCTCAGGGTATTATGCCGAAATATTTACCGCCGACAAGAAAAAACATCTGTATCGGATTTCTATGACGGATCTCGATTTAAAATTAGACCCAGAAAGTTTCTCAAGAATAAATAGATCTGTGATTATTAATAAAAACCAAATCAAAGAAATGGTAACGGAAGGATTAGGGGATTTTAGTGTCATATTAAAAGACGGAAATTCTTTTGCAGTTACCAAACTTTACAAACAAGATTTTCTGAAAAAAATGGGAATTAAAAAATGAAACTAGTCCAAAACATAATGAGTAAAAAGCTCTTGCAATATCTGCTATTGTTTTTTTTGATATTTGTTATTCTTTCAACGGTTAGTGGGATATTAGCCAAAATGGAAGGGAAAGTATACCAATCTTATGGCTGGGGTTCCCTCATTATAAATGTATTGATTCGGTATAGTATTAAATTCATTTATATTATTGGAAGTATTGTTTTTATACGATTGCTTTTTCATAAAAACTTAATCAAGGAATGGATGCAATGGGTT